>DATBAA010000130.1:0-2473 GCA_036271755.1 Myxococcales bacterium
ACCGCCGCTCTCTTCCTTCGGAGGAAGCAATGCAACTTGCGAAGAGCTCGCTTCTCTGCGCCGTCCTGATCTCCTCCGGCGCGCTTGCGCACGATCTTCCGCTCGATCGAATGATGAACGGCTTCGTCAAGGTCGACCAGCAGCAGGCCGAGCTGGTGATCCGCGTTCCGCTCGATCTGCTGGGCGTGGTGCAGTTTCCGCTCGCCGGGGGCGACTACGACATTTCCGCTTCGGGGCCGGCAACGCAGACCGCGCTGGAAGCTCTGACGCACGACATCTCGCTGCGCGAGAACGGCGTGCTCCTGGTGCCCTCGAGCGCGGTGGGACGTCTGGTCCCGGTCGCCGATCGCTCGTTCCAGGACTACGACCAGGCCGTCGCGGAGGTGGCGCGGCCTGCCGATCCAACCGCCCGCATCCGCTATGCGCTCGGTTACTTCGATGCGCGCTTCACCTATCCCATCAAGTCACCCGGCTCGGTCTTCACCCTCGAGAGCAGGGTCGCGGAGGACATGAGCGGCGAAACGAAGTTGGCAATGCGCTATCTGCCGCTCGGCGAGCCTGGCCGCGCGATGCTCATCCTCGGCGGGTCGGGGCAGGTGTTTCTCAATCCGCCGTGGTACCAGGCCACGCGCGCCTTCGTCGTGCTGGGCGTCGAGCACATCTTGAGCGGCATCGATCATCTGCTGTTCTTGCTCTGCCTGATCATTCCCTATCGCAAGCTCAAGGGCCTCGTCGCCGTGGTCACGGCCTTCACCGCCGGCCACTCCATCACCTTGATTGGCACCGCTTACGGCCTCGCGCCGTCGGGCGCGTGGTTCTCTCCTTTCGTCGAGACGGCCATTGCCGCCTCGATCTTCTACATGGCCGTCGAGAACATCGCCGGCGCGAGGCTCGGGCACCGCTGGGTGATCGCGGGGCTGTTCGGGCTGGTGCACGGCTTCGGCTTCTCTTCGGCCATCAAGGAGCAGCTGCAGTTCTCCGGCTCGCATCTGCTGGTGTCGCTCTTCTCCTTCAACCTCGGCATCGAGCTCGGCCAGCTGGCGGTACTCTGCGTCCTGGTGCCGGTGCTGCTGCTGCTCTTCCGCGGAGCGCTGGCCGGGCGGATGGGCATCATCCTCTTGTCGGCCATCGTCGCGCACCAGGCCTGGCACTGGACGCTCGAGCGCGGAGACAAGCTGTGGCAAACGCCCTGGCCGCACCTCACGCGGCAAGGAGCGATGGGGCTGCTGCAATGGGCCATCGCCATCGCGCTCGCCATCGCCGCGCTCAAGCTGCTGCCAAAGTGGCTGGACCGGAAGCTGCCGCGCGCGCGGCTCATTCGCTGATCAGGAAGATGAGCGGGCGGACGTCGTCTTCCGCCGTCGAGTGCCAGTAGCGGACGAGGATTTGATAGACGAGCAAGCCGATCTCGCCTTCGCCCCAGAGCAGGTAGCGAAAGGCCTGCCAGAGCGGATCGCGCTGCGAGAGCTCGAGGAAAATGGCGATGGGGTCGAGCTGCTCGGAGCACCAGGCGATGGTGTTGGCGATGGCCACCGCGCCGCTGAATTCGATGACGAAGTCGTCGTCCTCCTCGGTGACCCGCGCGCGCAGCGTGCTCTGGAAGTCGCTGGTGTCGTCGGCCAGCTCGACGTGGAGAAAGATCATCGCGCCATCGGCCCGGTAGTGCTTGCGCAGGAAGGCCGCCTTGTCGCGCCGGCTCTTGGAGTCGTTGCTGCGCAGCGGGACCAGGTTGACCTGCTTGTCCTTCATGGCGAACCAGAGGAGCCGCGACACCTCGTCGGTGAACTCGAACTCCTCCACCCGCAGCTCGGTCGATCGCCGCCAGCGGCTCAGGGTGCTCAGGGTGAGGATGACGAGGATGAAGACGCCGGAGATGATGACGCCTTCGGTGCGCTCCAGCACGTTGTCGACCAGCGTGTAGCCGAGCAGCGCCGCCACCAGCCAGAAGAGGCCGGCGCGCAGCCGCCGCCCTTCCTTTCCAATCGCGAGCGCGACCGCCACCGCCGCGGAGAAGAGCAGCACCAGCACGCCGGTCGCGTAGGCGCCGCCCTGCGCTTCGACGCTGGCGTGGAAGGCCCAGGTGACGATCAGATCCGCGGCCAGCAGCACGAGGACCAGCGGCCGCGCGTACTGCGCCCAGCGCGGCGCCATGCCGAAGCGGGGAAGATAGCGCGGGAGCAAATTCAGCAGCCCCGCCATGGCCGAGGCGCCGGCGAACCAGAGGATGACGATGGTGCTGACGTCGTAGATGCCGCCGAAGGCTTCTCCCAGGAGCGAATGGGCAAGCCAGGAGAGCGCCCGTCCCGAAGCCTTTCCGCCCACGGCCATCTCCAGCGGCGGGACCAGCGTGGTGGTGACGAGGCTCGAGCCGATCAGGAGCGCGCTCATCAAGAGCGCGGCGGTCAGCATCAGGCGCTGCGTGCCGCGAATGCGCTCCAGCGGCGGCCCGTCACCGCTGGTCTCGTCGCGCACC
>DATBAA010000131.1:0-8019 GCA_036271755.1 Myxococcales bacterium
CAGGCTCGCCGCGTAGCCGACCTGCAGCGTGTCTCCCGCGTGTACACGAAGATCATCCAGCCCCGCGCCCGGGTCGCTGCCGTCGGTGCCGGTGCCAATGTTGACCTCGCCGAACGCCGCCAGGCTCGTATTGGTCGTGGAAACGAGCACGTCGCTGGCCTGCGCCTGCGCAATCAAAGCGGTCGCGTCCTCCGCCAACAGATAGCCCTTCGACGCAATCGCATTCGCCGAGGCAGTCACTGCGGAAACATATCCGGCGTGCGTTCCATAGCGCTCTTCCAGCGACGGCCGCGGGTCGTGCGCGACCGCGGTGGAGTCACTCCACTTGCCGCCCTGACCGTTGGCCGAGATGTGGAAGCGCACGTTGGCCTGCGGCCCCGTCCGCTGCGCCTTGGTCACCGCGAAGGGCACCATGCCGCCGACGTAGTTGCACACCTGGCCCTCGTGGAAGCCGGTGGGAGTGAGGTTCCAGCCGAGATAGGTCGCCAGCGGCGCATCGCGCAGCACGGTGGGCACGCCGCCGACCTCGTTGCCGTCGCCGTCCACCCGCGGAATCTTCATCTTGATGACCTTCTCGATGTTCGGCGGCTCGTCCGTCGGCACGCCCGTCGCGTCGGTCTCGTCGAAGAACGGACCCCACTGGTATTGAAAGACCGGGTTGACGAAGTTGGCCGCCGAGAAGACCGTCTCGGGAATGGCCGGAATGCCGTGCGGCTGGCCCATCGCGCGGATGGTCGGGTCGACCAGCGTGCGGTCCGACAGCCTGGGCCAGACGCTGTCCGGCGGCGGCGTGCCGTGCATCAACCAATTGCGCATCGCGAGGCGCAGCACATTGACCAGCTGAGTCTCGGGCATAGGATTCGCGCGATAAGCGCCGGTGCCCCAGTTGTTGCCCGGGCAGCCCGCGCCGTTGACAGCGCTGTTCTGGGTCATGGCGCCGCTGCCGCCGCCGTGCGTGCTGCTCGAGACGTAGTAGCGGCGAACATTGGCGGGCAAGGGAATGTCGGTGTCGGCGGCGGTGCCCACCCATTCGGTGGTCATCTTCAACGCGAACACTTCCGATCCGCCGAAGTGCTCGATGACGTTCGGGCAAGTCCCGGTCGCGCGGCAGCGATCGAGGATGCTGGCCGTGGGCTGCCCGCGCACGTGGTCGGGGAAGTCGCTCCACCACTGCGGGCCTTCGCTGCCCATCTGGTAGAGCTCGAGCACGCCGTCGGGCTGCGCCCAGCGCGAGTCCATCGAGACGCGCCGCCCGGCGATGATGGGCCACGCGCCCTCGTGCGTCTTGCGGCCCGACTCGTCCTGGTTGAAGCCCAATTGAATGAACGCGCGCGTGGCGTTGCCCGACTGCGAGACGCCGCGCATGACCGACCAGTGGATGGCGCCCGCGACCGGGTTGGCGTTGCCGAAGTCGTCCTTGGCCGCGGTCTTGAAGAAGGAGTTCAGGTCGCGGAAGGCCGCGAAGCCGACACCTTCGACATAGGGATCCTTCACGGCGTAAGAAAGCTCATAAAGGAGCGCCGCGTTGAAGCCGTTCTTCAAGCAGACATGCACCGGCAGCGAGCCGGGCAACGAAGCATGACTCAAATCTTGCGGCACGCCCGGGAAGGGATGCGTGGCATCGCAGTGCGCGAACGCCCAATCGGAGGACGGCACCACGGTGCCTTCGGTGATGTTGCCGTCGATGGTCTCGTGGAAGCGCGTCCGCAGCACGGCGCGCGAGGTGTCCAGCGAAGCCGGCAAGAAAGGAATGGGGTTGGCCATCACGTTGAGCGGCGCGGAGTTGGGCCCGCTGCGGTTGACGATGCGCCCCTGGATGAAGCCGGTGACGCTCGAACCGTCGCGATTCACCGCCACCGGCGCCTCGACCCATTCGTTGTTCGGCAGGCCCGGAACCGGAACCAGCGAGGCAAACGTCGAGGGAACCGCCGTGGCGCCGGCGTTGTCCGCCTGCCAGCCGCTCGACAGGCCCACGTCGCCCAGCGCGCGCTCCTGCGTGACGATCGTGAGGCGGCCGCCGCGGTTGGGCACGTCGTGCCACATGAAGCCGCTCGACTGGGTCATGTCCACCGGCAGCGTGAGCTGGAAGCTGGTGACGTAACGGACCTTGCCGTCTGCGTCTTTTCCCAGATCGATGTCGGTGATGATCTGATTGTGCGGATCGCGCGGATCGATCTCGCCGAACGCGCGTCCAACCAGCTGCTGATAAGGCAGGGCCTGGCCGGTGAGCGGCGTGGTGCGATCGATGACGATGCGAGTGATGCGCGCTTCCGCGGCAAAAGCCAGCAGTGCGACCGCGAGTCCTGCCAAGGCAGGCCCGATATGCTTCGATGTCATGTGGTTACCCCGTATGCCGACAGAGAGAGGGAAGTCCGCGTCGGTCAAAGGCGCGTGTGCGGCTTCTAGGCGCGCGCACTTTTCGAAATCAAGGAGCGGTGTGTCGTAGCGGGCGCTCGCCGCCTTGCGTCTTCCAGAGGATACTGCTCTCTTCGTTTCGATTTATTTCGCGAGACCGTAAGTGACTAGACGAACGTCCCTTCCCGCATTGACTGGCGCCAGATTCCTGGCCGCCGCGAGCGTCGTCGTCTACCACTACGGACAGACGTCTCTTTCGCCGCGGTTCGTCATTCTCTCCAATGCCGGCCCCGCGGCGGTCAGCTTCTTCTACGTGCTCTCCGGGACGGTGCTGACCTGGAGCAGCTCGACAGAGAGCTTCTGGGCGCACCGGGCAAGGCGCGTGCTGCCCGCCTACTTCCTGGCGCTGGCATTGAGCCTGGTTCCTTTCGCCATTCAATCGCTGCACCAGCATGACTTCACCGGCGCCGCGGTGCGCATCGTTGGCGGCCTCCTGGCGTGCGGGCTCCTGCTGCAAGCCTTCTGGCCGCCCGCCGCCGCCGGCTTGAACACGCCCGGCTGGTCCATCTCCTGCGAGGCCTTCTTCTACGCGCTCTGGCCGCGCCTCGTGAAAGCCCTCGAGCACCACCGCCGCAACTTCCCCTGGTCGACGGCGGTGCTCGCCTGGAGCGCCGGCCTCGTTCCACCGCTCGTGGGCATCGCCCTGCTCAAGGCCGGCTTGCTGCCGCGCGGTCCGTTCGCCACCTTGACCATCAACGCCGGCGCGCCCGAGCTGCTCTGCCGCGCGCTCGCCTACTTTCCACCGTTCCGGCTACCCGAGTTCATCCTGGGCATCGTCATCGGCCACGGCCTCAGGGCGACCCCGGTCCGCAAGCGATCCGTCGCCAACGACAACCTCCGTGAAGGCCTGCTGACCGCGGCCACCCTCGCCGCCGCCTGGCTTTTGGGCAGCGGCCTCGCGTCGGAGTTCTTCGAGGTGCCGTTGGCCGACCGCATCTTCATCGAGGGCGGCATCCTCTCGCCCATCTTCGGCCTCTGGGTGTGGCAGCTTGCGCGCAGCGAAGGTCTGCTCAAGCGGCTGCTCTCGCAGAAGCCGTTCCTGATTCTCGGCGAAGCGAGCTACGCGCTCTACATCTTGCAAGAGCCGGTGGTGACCTTCTTCAGCGGCGCGATGAAGCGGCTTACGCACGCGCCCTGGAGCCAGCTCTTCTGGGCCTACTTCGCGCTGCTGATCGCCATCTCGCTGCTGGTGCATCGCTTCTGGGAATCGAGATTCAAACCCGGAAGCTCTCGACCACGCTGACGATCGCCTCGCTGGTCGCGTCCACCTTGCCGATGGCCGCCTGCATCTCGGCGACGCCCTGCTGCGTGTCGAGCGCCTGCTGGTGCAAGCCCAGGACGACGCGAGAGACCTCTTCGACCGCCGCCGCCTGCTGCGCCACCGTGGAGGCGATGTGCCGCGCCGCCTGGCTGGTCTCGTCGACGAAGTCCGTCACCTTGCGCAGCGTCTCTCCGGAGGCGCGGATCTCGCGGATGGACACTTCGATCTTCTGCGCGCCGCGATCGGTCAGCTTCACCGTCGAGCGGATGGCGCTCTGGATGCGGTCGAGGATCTGCAAGCTCTCGCCCATGCTCTGGCCCGACTGATCGGAGAGCCTGCGCATCTCGCGCGCGATGACCGCGAAGTTGCGGCCCTGCTCGCCGGACTTCATCGCCACGATGGCCGCGTTCAAGGCGAGCATGTTCGACTGCTCGGCCAGGTCCTTCACGCCGTCCAGCACGCTGCCGATGCGCTGCGTCTGCTCGGCAAGCGAGGCGATGCTGGCGACGATGGCGTCGATGCGATCGCGAATCTCCGCCAGCCCGCGCAAGCTGCTCTCCACCGACGCCTGTCCTTCGACGCTTACCAGCTCGGCGCGGCCCGCTACCTGCAATACGCGCTGCGCATCCGCGGCAGCGGCGTTGGCGCCCTGGCGAAGCTGCTGCGTTCCGGCCGAGGCTCCGGTCAGCGCCATGATCTGCTCGCGGGTGCTCTCTTCCTGCTGCGTGCTGGCCTGGTTGAGCCCCGAGACCGCGCTCTTCAGCTGCTGCGCCGAGAGCTGCAGCGAGACGGGCACGATGCGCAAGCGCTCCAGCACCGCGCGGAAGCTCTGCGCCAGCTGGCCAACCTCGTCCTGGCCCATGTCGGGGATCTCCTGCGCCAGGTCTCCTTCGGTGGCGATGCGCGCGGCCACCTGCGTGAGCGCTTGCACCGGCCGCACCACGCTGCGCACCGTCCAGATGGAGAGCAGCAGCAAGAGGATGAAGCAGGCGCCGATGGCATAGCCCGACAGCCTGCGGGCGCTCTGCTGCAGCGTCGCGGCGCGCTCGAAGGCGGCGGCGGCCTGGGCCTTGTCGCGGGCGATGTTGGTCTCGAGCCGCGTCACCAGCTCGGCCGACGATTGCGCGACCGCGGTGAGATCGCCGCTCAAGCTCGCGCTCCGGTCGCGCCGCACCAGGTGCTCGGTGGTCGCGCGCGCCAGGGAGTAGAAGCGCGTGCTCAGCCGCTCGAGCTCGTCGTAACCGGCGGCGCTGGCGATGGGCAGCGCCCTTCCCACCGCGAGCTGCTGGTCGAACTTGGCGTGCAGCGCGTCCGCGCGGGCGATGGCGTCCATGTCCTCCGCGGCCACCGCGTCCTGCAGGGTGCGCTGGATGTTCTCGATGGTGCGCCGCAGATCGTTGCTCAGCATCACCTCCGGCACGTAGCCGGTCTCGATGCTGGAGAGGATCTCCAGGTTCTTCCCGCCCAGGTAGCCGTTGATGAGGAAGATGAGCAGGTAGGAGAGCGCGGCCAGCGCCGGCAGCAGCAGCACGCGGGTGCGGAAGCGAAGCCGTCTGTGGATGCCCGTGGCCATGCCCTCTACTCCTGCACGATCTGGATGATCTTCACACCCGTGAGCTTCGCCCCCGGGCTGACGTAGCCTACCGCGCCGGGGTTTTCCGTCACGTATTCAATCACAGAAGCATCAGAAGACCGCTCGGGTGGGGGCGCGCCGCGGCCGGAGAACACTTGCTGTTGCCAGAAAAAGCTCACCGCCTGCACGCTGCGCTTGTGCACGAAGGTCGTGAAGGCCTCGCGCGTTGGGCTCGACTCGCGCTGGTCGACGGGCAGGGTGGCCTCGTTGAAGCTGCGCCACGCCAGCTGCTTGCGCAGGAAGATCTTCGACAGCTCCTCGCGGCCGATCGACGTCAGTGAGTTGGCCGGGTTGACGATGACGCGAAACCCCGCCGGCTGCTCCTCTCCCGAAGCGCCCGCCGAGAGGAGCGCGAGGGTCAGGGCTGCCAGGAGATGGCGTCGCGTTTGCATCATCTAGAAGCTGAACTGCAGTCCGCCGGTGAAGAGCCAGGTGGATTCAGGGATGGGTATGCTGCTCTCGCGCGCCTGCGCGAGCATGGTGGGGAAGGCCAGGCGGTTGCCGTTGATCTGCTGGATGGAGGTCTTGGCGACGAGGCCGGGCGAGAACCAGTAGTTGAGGCCCAGCCCGACGCCGCGGTGGAAGAGGAAGGGCGAGTCTTCGTCGATGCCCCGCTGGTGCGTGCGCATGGCATCGGCTTGCACGGCGGCCTGGATGGCGGAGGTGAAGTGGTAGGCCACCTCGATGTAGCCGCCGTGGTTGATGTTGCCGATGTCGCGCTGCACGGAGCGGTAGCCTTCGGTGCGGATGGACCAGCGGTCGCTGACGTATTCCGCCGAGAGCAGCACGACCTCCAGGCTGCTGTCGACCAAAGACCCGCGATAGCCCGATACCTTGAAGTTGAGCCCTTCGATGGGCGTGCTCAAGCTGAGCCGGCCGCCCAGCACGTTGCGCACCGTCTCTTTGACGGGCGCGACCGCGACGCCGGGGTTGCTCTCGGGCGTGTTGGGCAGCAGCGCCTGGAAGGGCTCGGCGGTGTCGAAGGACATGTTGCCGCCGTAGACGTCGTAGCCCAGCCGGAAATTTTCGCTGAGCGAGACCTCGCCCGTGGCGCCGATGCCGAAGTAGGTGTCGGCGGCGATGCTGCTCGGGCCGTAGACCGCCGCCGGCAGCGCGAAGAAAGGCCGCAAGGTGCCGATGGGCTCGAGCTCGTTGGAGAGGCCCAGCGGCAGCTTCACCTCGCCGGCGCGGATCTTCAGCGCGTCGTTGACGAAGAACTCGACGAAGCTCCAGTCGAGGCCGGTCTCGATCTGGTTGATCTCGTCGAAGAACACCAGCGTGACGATGGTGATGCGGTCCATCGGCTTGACGGCGATGATGAGGTTGAACTCCGCGTTGCGGAAGCTGCCGATACGGCCGCCCACCAGCTCGGTGTTGAAGACGTCGTTGCCGTCGGTGATGGTGAACGCGCCGGCGCCGGCGCCGTTGATGGTGAGCTTGCCGTCGGCGAGATCGATGGCGCGCGCGGTGCCGGGCAGCAGCGCGATCGCAGCGGCCAGCGCCAGGACTCTGCATCCGACGGTGTGCACAGGCCGGCCCCCTCGTCTCTCGACAGCTCAAGCGTTAGGTGTAATTCCCCTTTCGGTCAACTTACCGAACGACTTCAGCTCCACGCACATGCTTGACGATTTCAACGTTTCTTGCGCCTGATGCGGGCCGCTCAACTGGGAGGCGTTTTGGAAGCTGCGCTGGCTGGGGTACGGGTGGTCGAAGTGGGCAACTTCATGGCGGCGCCGTTCTGCACCATGCAGCTGGCCGATCTAGGCGCGGACGTCATCAAGATCGAGAACCCGGACGGCGGAGACCAGGTGCGCACCACCGGGCCGTTCATCGACGGCGAGTCGTCCAACTTCATCCGCCTCAACCGCAACAAGCGTTCGCTGGCGCTGGACCTGAAAGCGCCCAAGGGCAAAGAGGTGTTCCGCAAGCTGATCCTCGGCGCCGACGTGCTGGTGGAAAACCTGCGGCCGGGCACCATGAAGGATCTGGAGCTGGACTGGCCGCGGCTCTCCGCGCTGAACCCGCGGCTGGTCTATGTCGCGGCTTCGGGCTGGGGTCAGGACGGCCCGTATGCACAGCGGCCGGGCCTCGACATCATCGCGCAAGGCATGAGCGGGCTCATGTCCATCACCGGCGTCGAAGGCGGCGGTGCGCCCATCAAGGTGGGCGTGCCCATGACCGATCTCGCGTGTGCTTTGTACGGCGCGCTCGGGACGCTGGCCGCCTTGCGCGTGCGCGAGCAGACCGGCAAGGGACAGTTCGTCGATGTCTGCCTCTTCGAGGCCGGCGTCTCGTTCGCGGTGTGGGAAGCCGGCAAGTACTTCGCTACCGGGGAAGTGCCCAAGCCGCTGGGCTCGGCGCACCAGACTTCCGCGCCTTATCAGGCTTTGAAGTCGAGCGACGGCTTCTTCACCATCGGCGCGACGTCCGTTCCCAACTGGCGGGCGCTCTGCAAGGTGCTCGGTTTGGAAGCTCTCGAGAACGACCCGCGCTTCGCCAAGAACCACCTGCGCCATCAAAACCGCGGTGAGCTCATTCCTTTGATTGAAGCAGTGACTTCGTTGAAACCATCCGATCACTGGGTCTCCGCTTTGACCGGGGCCGGCGTGCCCTGCGGGCCGCTGCAGAAGTACGACCAGGTCTTCAACGACCCGCATTTGAACGAGCGGAAGTTCTTCCAAGATGCGCCGCACAAGAAGCTGGGCGCGGT
>DATBAA010000132.1:0-3457 GCA_036271755.1 Myxococcales bacterium
ATCGCGACCTCCGCTGGTGCTCGGTCGAGATCACCACCACGTAGCGCGCCGCCTTGCGCGTCCGGTTGCGGAAGGTGACGGGCGCGTTGAGCTGCATGGCCAGGCAGTCGTCCTGGGTGAGCCGGTGCACGGAGTCGCCGACCGTGACCTCGAGCGCGCCGGCCTGCACCCAGATCTGCTGGTGGACGGCCGGCTCACGCGCACCCGTCTCGTAAGCGACGCGAGCGCCGGCGGGGAGCTCGACGGCCACGATCTGCAGCGGCGAGGAGAAGCCCGGCGGCGAGATGTTGCGGCGGATGTACCCCGACTCCGGATCGCGCCAGGGCACGCGATCCTTGCCGTGCGAGACCGGAGACGCACCGCCCGCGTCTTCGAAGAGCGAGGCGAGCGGCACGCCCAGGCCGGTGGCGATCTTCTCCAGCACAACCGCGGTGGGGCTGCTCTCGGCCCGCTCCACCAGCGAGAGCATCGATCGGCTCACGTCGCACCTTGCCGCCAGCGCGTCGAGCGACAAGCTCCCGCGCAGCGCGCGCACCCGCTCGGCGATGCGCTGGTTGATGTCTACCATGCAAGACATCTTGTCCAACATGGTGGATAGAGTCAACTCAGCGGGCGCGGACCTCGCCGGAGACCAGCTCCAGCTCGGGCCCGTAGTTGCCGCGACGCTCGCGCTTCCACCACGCGCCGGTGCGGCGCCTTTCGGCCGGCGAGGTGAACCAGTATTGCCAGAGGACGGTGCGCAGGTAGCGCGGGGGTTTTCCTCGAAAGGGATCCTCGCGAAAGAGCCGCAGCACCGGCGGCGAGCCCTGCAGCAGCCGCACCGCCGCGTTGATCACCCAAGGGTCCGCCGCGACGTCGCTCAGCGAAGCAAACCAGAGGTTCCATTCGAAGCGCGGCTGGTAGGGCGCGAAGAGCCCCGGCGCGGCCCTGAGCTCCTGCGGCTTATAGCGAAATGGATAGGCCACATAAGTCATGCCGTCGTTGGAGCCTTGGAATTCGATCTCGAATCGGTTCTCGGTCATCACCGCGAAGAGGCCGTAGCGGTTGGCGATGCGAAACGGCTCCAATGCCTGGGCCGGCAGCAACAGCGCGCCGGGCAAGAGCTGCCTGACCCGCGGCGCGGCGCTGATGCCGACGAAGAGCAAGACGCCCAGGACCGCGCGCTGAAAGAGGCTCGCGCGGCCCGGCGCCGCCGGCTCTCGCCGGAAGACCGCGTCGTCGAGCAGGAAGATGCCGAGGAAGAGCACGATGTAGTTCAAGAAGGCGTAGTTGGCGGTGAGGATGATCAAGGCCTGGAACGGCGTGACGCAGTAAAAGCAGAAGCGGCGAAAGCGTCGCGGCAAGAAGGCAAGGAAGGGCAGCGCCAGCTCGAGGACGAAGACGACGATGACCGAGCCCGCGTGAAACCAATGCGGCAGCTCCTGCTGCATGTACCAGCCCAGGTAGCTCGGCAAAGGCCCGTTCTCGTAATAGTGGTCCATCGCCGTGAGCGTGCGCCACTGCACGTCGCCCGAGAGCAGCTTGACCACGCCCGATTCGAAGTAGATGCGAAACCATTCCCACTTCAGCATGAAGATGGAAAAGCGGGACGGCGGCGCATCCGCGGCGAGGCCCGGCCGCAAGCCGCCCGGCGCGAGAAAGAGCGAGATGAAGCCCGCCTCGAGCAGCATGCCGTCGGACTGGTAGCTCGCGAAGACCTGCGCCGCGGCGACGAAGCTCAAGAAGCAGATCCAGGCCACGGCCAGCGACAGGCGCGGCAACACGTTGAGCACCAGCAACATCGACGCCAGCGCTCCCAGCGCGACCACCGCCAAGAGCGCGTGGTCGCTGGCCGAGATCCAGAAGATGGTCGGAGATTCCCAGAGCGCCCGCGCGGAAAAACCGGTCAGCCACGAGCCGGCGGGCAGGACCCCGCGCGGCCCGATCAGCCCGGTGATTTGGAAGGCCAGCGAATAGAACGCCGAGAGAAAGATGAGGCCCAGCGCGCGCAGCCAGATCCACCGCGGCCAGAGCACTACCCGCTGAACCCCGCCACTGGATGCGGCACGTAAGGAGCCTCCAGCGCCTTCACCTCGTCGGGCGAGAGCTTCACTTGCAGCGCGCCGATGGCGTCGTCCAGGTGCTGCATCTTGGTCGCGCCGACGATGGGCGAAGTGACGGTGTCCTTCTGCAGCAGCCACGAAAGCGCGACCTGCGCGTGCGGCAAACGGCGCGCTTTGGCGATGGTGTCCAACTCGGTGAGTACGCGCTTGTCGGCCTCTTCCATGGCCGCGTAGAGCACCTTGCCGAACTTGTCCGTCTCCGCCCGCAAGGTGGGCTCGGCCGCGCCCGGTCCGCGCGCGAGCCGGCCGCGGGCCAAGGGGCTCCAGGGAATGACGCCGATGCCCTGATCGCGGCATACGCCCACCATCTCGCGCTCCTCCTCGCGGTAGAGCAGGTTCCAATGGTTTTGCATGGAAACAAATGGGGTCCACCCATTCTGCGCGGCCACATGTTGCGCTTTGGCGAACTGCCAGGCGTGCATCGACGAGGCGCCCAGATAGCGTGCCTTGCCGGCGCGGACCACGTCGTGCAGCGCCTCCATGGTCTCTTCGATGGGCGTCGCGTTGTCCCAGCGATGGATTTGATAGAGGTCCACGTAGTCCGTGCCGAGCCGCTTCAGGCTGGCGTCCATCTCCGAGAGGATGGCCTTGCGCGACAGGCCGCGCCCGTTCGGCCCGGGCCGCATGGGGCTGAAGACCTTGGTGGCGATGATCACCTCGTCGCGTTTGGCGAAGTCGCGCAGCGCGCGGCCGGTGATCTCTTCGCTGGCCCCGAACGAATAGACGTTGGCGGTGTCGAAGAAGTTGATGCCGGCCTCCAGGGCGCGTTTGAAGAAGGGCCGTGAGGCATCTTCGCGCAGGGCCCACTTCCAGCCCATGTGCTCGCCGGGCAGGTGAGCGTCCGGGTCGCCGTAGCTCATGCAGCCGAGGCAGATGCGAGAGACTTGAAGGCCGGTGTTGCCGAGGCGTACGTAGTCCATCGAGGCTTCCTTTCCAGAGGGTGCCGCGAGGGTAGTCCCGCGCCGTGCCGCGCGCTACCGGCGAAACGTCTCAGCGCGGGGCGGCGGCGAGCATGGCCGCCATGCGCTGGTGGACGGCCTGGATTCCCTTGAGCGGCCGGATCATCACCTTGAATTCGACGATCTTCTGCGCCGCGTTCCAGCGGAGGAGATCGACGCCGTTCACCTCGACGCCGTCGATCACCGTCTCGAACTCGAGCAGCGCATCGGACGGGCCCGCGATCTCGCGAACATAGCGGAACTTGTCGCTGAAGAAGACCTGGAAGGCCGCGCCCAGATACATGGCGGCCAGCGCGCGGCCCCGCTGCGGGGTGTGGACGACCGGAGAGAAAAAGACGGCGTCCTCGGCGAGCAGCTCGTGCAGGCCGGCGGCGTTCTGCGTCTTGACGAGACGAT
>DATBAA010000133.1:0-4743 GCA_036271755.1 Myxococcales bacterium
CGATCATAAGCCCAACTCACTCAAGGGAATGGAATAGATATTGCCGTGGCCGTTCGACACCGAATGCAGCTCGCGCGCCAGGCCTGCGTAGTTGAATCGCTTGGAAGGCACCGTGAACGCGCTGCGCTCGCTGCTGAAGAAGAGCACCTTGCCGTCGGCCGACAGCGACGGCGAGCCTTCGTCCTGCTCGGTGTTCACGCCGGCTTCCAGGTGCCGCGCGGGAGTCCACGCTCCGTCGCGCCGGACGCTCACATACAGATCGCCGCGCGGATATTGATAGCCGTGGCCGTCCAACGTGCCTTCGCGGCTCTGGTTGTCCGGCGCGCCGCCGCCCGAGGAGTTGAAGATCAAGATCGACTCGTCCGCCGAGACGAAGGCGTCGCTCTCGTTGAACTTCGAGTTGATCTCCGGCCCCAGCTTCGCGGGCTTCTCGTAGACACCCTCCACCAGCCGCGACCGGTAGAGCTGCGGGTGAAAGCGCTCTTCGCGATCGGACGCGAAGTAGAGCGTGCCGTCGCGGGTGACCGACGCGCCCCAGTTCCAACTCTCTTCCGAGTTCACCGGCTCGGGCATCGGCTCGGGCTCGGACCAGCTTTGTCCCGCCCGCTGACTCCTCCAGATGCGCAGCCCGCGCGCCTTCTTCCCCGGCGCCGGCCGCGAAGAAGTGAAGAAGAGCTGTTGCCCGTCGGGTGAGAGCCGCGGCTGGGTGTCGTACACCTGCGCGCCAGAGAACGAGAGGACTTCGGGTTCTGACCAGACAGACCCGCGCAGCAAGTGCGTCACGAAGAGCACGCCCACGCGCGGAAACGTCGTGTACGGCAGCACCCTGGCGAAGTAGTAATCGCGCCCGTCGGGCGAGAAGCCGCCGTTCACCTCGTCGTCCTCGGTGGAGACAATCCCAGGAGCGAACAGCTTCGGGCCTTTGGCCTGCGCCGCCGACGCCCCCGCCAACAGCAAGAGTAAGAATCGCACCATGGACCTCCGCAGGCGCAACGCCGGCGGTGCGGCGGAATTTCAAAACCTCGATACGACTTCCGTCCCGGAAACAGATACTCTGCCGCGATGCGGCGCCTCATCTTCCAGCTCCTCAGGCCTTATCGGGGCTGGCTGACCATCATCTTGATCTCCATGGCAGCGGAGACGGCGGCAAGCCTGGCGGCGCCGTGGCCGCTCAAGATCGTCCTCGACAACGTCGTCGAGGGCCGCGAAACGTCCGCGTGGCTGCGCCATCTGGGGCGCCATATGCCCGGCGCGGGACCCATGCAGTTCGCCGCGCTGGCGGCCATCGCCACCATCGCCATCGCGGCGTTTGGCGCGCTCGCCTCGTACATCGACAACTACTACACGGAGAGCGTCGGCCAGTGGGTGGCCAACGACCTGCGCGTCAAGGTCTACGACCACCTCGAGCACTTGCCGCTCGCCTATTACGACACGCACGAGACGGGCTCGCTGCTCAGCACCATCATCGACGACATCGGCACCATCCAGACCTTCGCCTCCGAATCGACGCTGGGCATCCTGGTGGACATCCTCACCATCGCCGGAATGCTGGGCCTGATGTTCTGGCTCAACTGGGACTTCGCGCTCATCGCCGTCGGCGTCGCGCCCTTCCTGCTGCTCTTCGTGTCGCGCTTCCGCCGGGCGGTGAAGCGCGCGGCCAAGGAGGTGCGCAAGCGCGAGAGCGAAGTGGTGAGCGTGGTGCAGCAGGGCCTCGAATCCATCCGCGTGGTCAACGCCTTCGGCCGGCAAGAGCTGGAGGAGAAGCACCTGGCCGACGCCAGCCACGCGCAGGTAGCGGCGGCGCTGCGGTCGCGGCGGGTGAAGTCCTTGCTCTCGCCGGTGGTGGCGGTCACCGTCTCGCTCTGCACCGCCTTCGTGCTCTGGCGCGGCACTTCCCTGGTGCTGACGCAAGTCATGACGGTGGGCTCGCTGACGGTCTTCCTTTCTTATCTGACCAAGTTCTTCAAGCCGGTGCAGGACCTGGCCAAGCTGAGCGGCACCATCGCGCAAGCCACCGTCGGCGTCGAGCGGGTGCGCGCCATCCTCGACATCGACATGAGCATTCCCGAGAAGCCGGACGCCCGCGACCCGGGGCCCATTCGCGGAGCCATCGAGTTCGAGAAGGTATCCTTTGCTTATGATGCAAAGGCGCCCGTCCTGAAGGAGCTGAGCGCCTCCATCGCGGCGGGGCAGTTCATCGGCCTCGTCGGCACCACCGGCGGCGGCAAATCTACGTTAGTGAGTTTGATACCGCGCTTCTATGATCCAATCGCCGGGCGCGTGACGATAGACGGCGTCGACGTACGCGATTTGAAACTGCAAGGCCTGCGCGATCAGATCGGCTTCGTGTTGCAAGACACCATGCTCTTCCGCGGCACCATCCGCGACAACATCGCCTACGGCCGGCCCGAGGCGACGGAGCAGGAGATCATCGAAGCGGCAAAGCGCGCCAACGCGCACGACTTCATCTCCGGCATGCCCAATCAATATGAAACCGCGGTGGGCGAGCGCGGCGCCACACTCTCTGGCGGCCAGCGGCAGCGCATCGGCATCGCCCGCGCCCTGATCCGCAACTCGCCGATCTTGATCCTCGACGAGCCCACCGCGGCGCTCGATTCGGAGTCCGAGCAGGTGGTCATCGAAGCCTTGGAGCGATTGATGAAGGGCCGCACCGTCATCGCCATTGCCCACCGCTTGAGCACGCTGCGCGACGCCGACAAGATCATCGTCTTGAAAGACGGCTCGGTGGCCGAGCAAGGGACCCACGACGAGCTGATTGCCTTCGACGGTCTCTACGCCGAGCTGCATCGAATCCAGATCGGCGCCCGCGCACCTACTGAGCATCACCCCATCATTCGCAGAGCGGAAGCTTAAGCCATGGCAGCCAGATCTCTCGTTGTCCTTCCCGACGACTCCTCGAAGCCAATCCTGAGCGCCATCACCGGCGCGAAGACGTCGCTGATGGTGAAGATGTTCGTCTTCTCCGACCCCGCGCTGCTCAAGGCGGTGATCGCGGCCCGCAAGCGCGGAGTGAAGACGACGGTGATGCTCAACCCGGCCCGGCGCACGGGGGAGACCGACAACGACAAAACGCGCGAGTCGTTGGTGCAGGCCGGCGTCGAAGTGTGCGACAGCAACCCGACCTTCGAGCTGACGCACGAAAAATCGATGGTGGTGGACGAGACCACGGCGTTCGTGAAGTCGTTCAACTGGGCCACCAAGAACCTCACCGAGACGCGCGACTACGCGGTGGTCACCTCGCACAAGAGCGAGGTGCGCGAAGTCTCCGACTGCTTCCTGGCCGACTGGCACCGGCAGAAGTTCACGCCCAAGGCCGACTCGCACCTGATCTGGTGCCCGGGCGGCCGGCAGCGCATCGCCGCCTTCATCGACAACGCGCGCCACACGCTCTTCTTGCAGAACGAGCGCTATCAAGACACCGTCATCCTCGAGCGGCTGGTGCGGGCGAGGGTGCGCGGCGTGAAGATCCACGTCATGGCGCGGCCGCCGCACACCTTGAAGGAGGACAAGCTGGTCGAGGGCGTGGGCGGGCTGCGCATCCTCGACGACGTCGGCATCAAGGTGCACAAGCTCAAGCAGCTCAAGCTGCACGCCAAGATGCTGCTGGCGGACGGCACCTCCGCCATCGTGGGCTCCATCAACCTGTCGCCGGGCAGCCTCGACAACCGGCGTGAGCTGGCCATCGAGGTGCGCGAGGACAACGTGGTCGAGCACCTGCACAAGGTGGCGGACCACGACTGGAATCATTCGCATCCGCTCGATCTCTCCGATCAGGGGCTCCGCACCGACCTGGACGATCGCATCCGCGAGGCGGAGCAGCTGGGTATCCTCGACGCGCAGGAAGAGCCCACCTAGAATCGGCCGCATGGATCTTCGAGAGAGAGCAGCAGAGGGCTTCGACGCCGCGAAGCTTCGCGAAGTGCAGACAAAGACCATCGCGGCCATGCACGGAATCGCGAGCGCGTTCCGCCCTGGCATGCTCGAGGAAGAAGCGCTGGAGCTCACCGCGCGCCGGCTCTTCGAGCTTGGCTTCAAGAAGAACTGGCACAAGCCTTACGTGCGCTTCGGCCGCAACACCTGCCTGATCTACGGCAAGGCATCAGAACCCGACACGCGGCTGCGAGAGAACGACATCTTCTTCCTCGACATCGGCACGGTGATGGACGGCTACGAGGGCGACGCCGGAGACACCTTCGTCATCGGCGGCGGCTCTCCCAAAATGCAGGCCTGCGCGGACGCGGCGCGCACGCTCTGGAAGACGGTCCGCGACGTCTGGCGCGAGCGCCGCCTGGCCGGACCCGAGCTGTACCAATTCGCGCAGGAAGAAGCGCGGCGCATGGGCTGGACGCTGAACATGGACTGGGACGGCCACCGCGTAGCCGACTTCCCGCATCACGCCTACTACAAGGGCTCGCTCGCCGGGACGGACCTCGTGCCGGCGCCCGATCTCTGGGTGCTGGAGATTCATCTTTGCGACCCGGACGGAGAGTTCGGCGCTTTCTACGAAGATCTGCTCCGCTGAGCCTTGCGAATCTGGCTTCCCGGCCGCACATCCCAGGCATCATGAACTTTACCTTTCCGGGGACGAGCGTTTCGGTCAATCGCCTGGGTTATGGCGCCATGCAGCTCGCGGGTCCCGGAGTGTGGGGGCCGCCTGCAGACGTCGACGGCGCCATTGCCGTGCTGCGCGAGGCGGTTTCACTGGGCGTGAACCACATCGAC
>DATBAA010000134.1:0-3732 GCA_036271755.1 Myxococcales bacterium
TCGAACGAGACGATCATGCCGCGGCGTTTTGCTTCGCGGACCGCGGCCTTCAACGCTTCGCCGGCTTCGGGCAGCACGTGCGAGGACGATCCGCAGTGGAAGATGCGCGCGCCGGGCACGCGGGCCAGGTCCTCGAGCGCGATGAGCTTGTCGGCCGAGGCCGCGCCGGTGGGCGTGAAGAAGCTGCGATCGCCGTTCTCGTCCAGGGCCACGAACCAGACGCCCGTCAAGGCTTTGGCCGAATGGCGCAGCCGCACGTCGATGCCCTCTTCGCGAAGCTTGCGCGCGAGCAGATGGCCGAACTCGTCGTCGCCGACGCAGCCCACGAACGCCGTCGAGAGCCCCAGCCGCGCCAGCCCGACCGCGACATTGGCCGGCGCGCCTCCCGAATGCACCTCGAAGCGCGAGGCCTCGCGCAGCGCCCCGCGCCGGTCGGGCAGAAGATCTACGAGCGCCTCTCCGTAGCAGACCACGTCGATCAATCTCGCTCCGCAACGATCACGGCGTGAACCGCGCGATGAGCGGCATGTGGTCGGACTTGCCGAAGAACGGGCTCTGCTTGTCGCCGAACGGGCAGGTGCCTTCCATGTCCAGCCACTGGACGCCGTTGCCCGAGAAGAGGTGATCGAGGTGCATCCGCAGCCGCATGAAGCCCGCGGTGGGGAAGCCTTTCGGATCGCCGTTCAGATGTCCGAGCTTCTGCTGCACGCCCACAAGGCCAGACTCTTCGGTGAGCTGCTTGTAGACGGGCGAGCCGGGCGGCGAGTTGAAGTCTCCGCAGACGATGTACGGCTCGCCGTTCGCGTGCCGCTCGATATACGCCGCGAGCTTCTTCGCCTCCTGCAATTGGTTGATGCCGTAGCCCATCTTCTGCGAGCTGGTCCAGAAGGCCTTGGCAAACGGCGTCGGCAGCGAGAGGTGCGTGTTGAAGAGGTGGAACGGCTTGCCGCCCGGGCCGGTCAGCCGCATGTGGGCGCAGATGCGGGTCTGCTTGCGATCCTTCCAGCGCAGCACGTGATGGTGGGTGATGTTGGCCGGGTGCTCGCAGTTGTGCTCCTCGATGCGCAGCCGGTAGCGGTGCACCAGGATGGCGAGGCCCATGCTCTGCAGCGAGGTGTTGCCGATGCGGTTCTCGTGCGCGCGAAAGTAGAACGCGTCGTAGGGGAAGGGCGGGGCGCGCTTCTCGAACGACTGCTCGAGCTCGCTCATGAAGCTCTCCAGCTGCGTCTCTTCCTTGTGCTCGCGCCTGAAAGCGAGGCTGCTGCGCAGCGAGATCGTCTCCACCTCCTGCAGGCAGATGATGTCGGCCATGGGGTCCAGCGACGCGAGCGCTTCGGCGATGCCCCGCTTGCCCTTGCGGGTGGAGGCGATGCCGCGCGTCGAGTGGCCGAAGTAGCGAACGTTGTACGTCATGATGCGAAGCGGAGGCGGCACGCTCCAAGTGTAGCGAACTTCAGGCAAAGTGCGCGCCCATGCTCGAACTTCGTGCCGCCGTTCCGACAGATGTCCCGGCCATCCGCTCCCTCATCTGGGAGCTGGCCGAATACGAGAAGGAGCCGCAGCAGGCCATCGCCACCGAGGCGGATCTGTTGCGCGACGGCTTCGGCCCGGTGCCGCGCTACCGCTGCATCATGGCGATCTGGAACGGTGAGTCCGTCGGGTTCGCGCTCTACTTCAACAACTACTCCACCTGGCAAGGCCGGTGGGGGCTCTACCTGGAGGACCTCTTCGTGCGGCCGTCGATGCGCGGGAAGGGCATTGGCAAGGCGCTCCTGGTCGAGCTGGCGCGCATCGCCGTCCGGGACGGCTGCGGGCGGTTCCAGTGGCAGGTGCTCGACTGGAACAAGCCCTCCATCGATTTCTACGAGAAGTTGGGCGCGAAACCCTTTAAAGAGTGGCTCTCGATGCGAATCGACGGCGAAGCTCTAGAAAGGCTGGCTTCACATGGATGAGAAAGTGTTCGAGACGCGCGCGGCCGATGCACTGAAGAAGCTGGAGGCGGCGCTTCGCGACGCGGCCGACGAGATGGACGCAGACCTGGCCGGCGACATCCTCACGCTGGAGTTCGAGGACGGCGCGAAGTTCATCATCAACAGCCACGCGGCGGCGCAGCAGATCTGGCTCTCCGCGAACTTGTCCGCGATGCACTTCGGCTGGCACGAGAACACCTCCAGCTGGCGGGACACGAAGACGGGCGACGAGCTCTTCACGCACATCGGCCACATCGTCAGCCAGAAGCTCGCGCAGCCGGTGAAGCTCGGAAACTAGCCATTGGAGTGCTACAGGCGCGGGGTGTGGCGTCACCTGTCACAGTCGAGCGTGAAGTCCTCTGCGGCGGCTCCGCGCGGGATCCGGCGAATGGCTTAGGGCATGCAATGCGGTCCGGTGCAGCTCAACCGCACTGGAGGCAGCCATGGCGCACGTGAATCTACAGTTGATCCGCTCGAAGGCCGACCTGATTGGAACCTTGAACCCCGCCGCGTGGGACGCGGTGCACCCGCACATTCCCTTCAGCTTCTCCAACGCCCACGTCGAGCTCTTCGTCGCCGACGTGGTGAAGCACGTCGCGGCCGGCCTCGCGGACAAGACGTTGGCGCGCACCACGTTCGATCTCTCCAAGAAGATGGGCGCGGCCGCCACTTCGCAGCTGTCGGCTTCGTGGGAGCCCGGCGACGATATCTGCCCGCCCTGGCCGTGGCCCTTTCCGCACTTCACGGGCGGAGGTCCGCAGCCCGATCCGTGGGTCGAGCTCAACTCCGCCATGCAGATCGAGCTGGCGCACGTGCTGATTCATCTGTCGGGCCTGACCAGCAGCGCGGAGCTCAACAAGGACTTGAAGGGAATCGCGACGCAGATCGCGCGCGGGGCCGCCGGCGCGCTGACCGACGAGTTCGAGAAGTGCGGCACGAAGCCGCGGCCGCCCATCCCCAGCCCGCGCCGGTAAGCAGGCGAGCCCTCGATTCGACGAGGGGGAAGCATCCCTTGCGGTCCCGTGGAGCACGCCCAAACGTCTTGGCTGGGGGGCGCGTCGTCGTCATCAGGCGCGAACGACGCCCTCCGTCTGCGTACTGCGCAGGGGGGCAACACGACATGCAACGCATCTTGGGGGCAGCCTTCATCTTGCTGACAGCCGTGGCTTGCGGCGGGTCTTCGTCATCGACGGGCGATCCGGGCAGCACGGGAAGCGGCGGACCGCCCGCCAGCTCGACCGCGATGTTGACCGTCACGCTCAATGGCTCGGGTTCAATCACGTCCAATCCGGCCGGGATTGATTGCGGCCAGGCCTGCAGCATGGCCTTCGCGGACGGCACCCCGGTGGTGCTGACCGCGACGCCCGCATCTGGCCAGGCGTTCTCCGGCTGGTCGGGCGCCTGCAGCGGCACCGCGGCCTGCATGGTGACGATGAGCGCGGACACGGCCATCACCGCGACGTTTGCCGCGCAGCCGGTGACGACCACGCCGCCCACGACTCCGGCTCCGCCCACGACTCCTGCGCCGCCGACGACGCCTACGCCGCCCACCACTCCAACTCCCCCCACGACTCCAACTCCGCCCACGACTCCAACTCCGCCCACGACTCCCGCGCCGCCAACCGATGATTGCGCGGGCCTGATGCCTGGCTCGCTGCCCACGCCCATCCAGGCGACGCTGCCGCAGAACGAATGCATCGGCGGCACCACCGACGACGGAACGGGCACCTTCGCCTTGGGCTTCATCAACTCCGCCGGGCCG
>DATBAA010000135.1:0-1530 GCA_036271755.1 Myxococcales bacterium
CAAGGACGGCTCGTCGAGCAGCAGCGCCTTGGGCCGCATCAAGACGGCGCGCGAAATGGCCAGCATCTGCTGCTCGCCGCCGGACAGGTTTCCGCCGGCTGCCGCGGCCCGCTGCTTCAAGATGGGAAAGCGCGCGTATTCGCGCTCGACAGCCTGCGCGATCTCGGCCTTCGACAGGATGTTGGCCGCCCCCAGCGTGAGGTTGTCCGCGACGCTCAGTGACGGCACGATCTGCCGGCCCTGCGGCACGTGCACGAGACCGCGGCGCGCGAGCAGATGCGGCTTCACGCCCTTGGTGTCGCGCCCGTCGAAGGTCACGGTTCCCTGCGAAGCCGGCAACAGATTCGAGATCACCCGCAGCAGCGTCGTCTTGCCCGCGCCATTGGCGCCAATCACCGTGACGAAGCGTCCGCCGGGTGCCTTCAAAGAGATGTCCGTGAGGATTTGAATGGGCCCGATGGCCGCCGAGACGGAGTTGAGCTCGATCATGCTTCCGTCCCCAGATACGCTTCGATCACCTTCGCGTTGCCGCGCACCTCGGCCGGAAGGCCTTCGGCGATCTTCACGCCGTAGTCGAGCACGGTGATTCGGTCGCTGACCGACATCACGAACTCCATGTTGTGCTCGATGATTAGGATGGTCACGCCGGCCTTGCTCAGCGATCGCACTACCTGGGCGATCTCGCGCGCTTCGGCGGCATTCAGGCCGGCGATGGGCTCGTCCAGCAGCATCAGCCGCGGCTTCTGGGCGATGGCGCGCGCGATCTCCAGCAGCTTGCGGTGGCCATACGAGAGCTCGGCCGGCTTCAGCTCCGCCAGGTGCGCGATGCGCAGATAGCCGAGGATGCGCAGGGCCCGCTCGCGCTCTTCGCGCTCGAAGCCGTTTCGGGAAAGCCAGGCGAAGAAGCCAGCATTGGGCGAGATGCCCAGCAGCACGTTCTCGAGCACCGTCAGCGAGCCGATCAGCTGCAGGTTCTGGAAGGTGCGCGCCAGACCCAGGCGGGCGCGGCGGTGCGCGGGCAGCGCGGTCACGTCGGCGCCGTCGATGAGCAGCTTTCCGCCGTCCGGGCTGTGCAAGCCGGCGATCATCTGGATGAGCGTGGACTTACCCGCGCCGTTGGGGCCGATGATGGCGTGCACCGAGCCCGGCACCACCTCGAGGGAGAAATCGCTGACGGCGGTGACTCCGGCGAATCGCTTGGTCAGGCCGCTGCCCGTCAGGCGCGCGCCCGAGACTTTCTCGAACGCGAGAGAGCCCTCCGTGGAAGCAGCTTTGGCCGACTTGCGCTTGAACAGCCTCAGCAGCCCGATGGCGCCTTCGGGAAAGAGCATCAGCACGGCCACCAGAATGACGCCGCGAACGAGCAGCGCGTAATTCTGCAGCGGCGCAATCAGCTCGGCCATCACCATGATCAAGAGCGTGCCGGCCAGCGGCCCATTGGTATTGCCCAGACCGCCAATCACCGCCGCGATGAGCAGATCCAAGGAGAGCCTGAGGCCGAAGGCGTCGCTGCCGACGAAGCCGCTCTGG
>DATBAA010000136.1:0-10038 GCA_036271755.1 Myxococcales bacterium
CGCGGCGGGGGCTGCTGCTGCGGGGCCTGCTGCTGCGTCGTCACCTCTGGCCGGTGCGGGTTTCCGTACGGCGGCACGTAGCGGTGATCGCCCTCTGCCGGCCGATTCACCTCGGGCCGCGGCTGCGGGCGATTCACCTCGAGGGGCCGGTTCGGCTGGCGATTCACCACCACCGGCGCCGTGCGCGGCCGGAAGAACTGCACCGAGCCACCGTTCACCTCCGTGTGCCGCGCGCCACCATCGCGAATCACCAGCGGCCTCACCACCGTGCCCGTCGCACGGCCGATCACGACCGGCTGCGGGCCGTAGCGCGCACCGCGGTAGACCGGGGCGCGAACGATGATCTCCTGGCGGCGCTGCACCGGCACGAACCAGGTGCGCACGGGCTCGAGAAAGTGGCGATTGTCGACGGCCACCCATTCTCGCGGCTGCTCGTAGACGTAGCCGCGCGGACCGAGCGGGCACCAGGCGGCGAAGCCTTCATCGTAGCGCCACGCAACCCAGGCCGGCGCCCACACGCGGCCCGGCAGCCAGGCCCAGCCGCCGTCGTCGAGCACCGCCCAGCGGCCGTAGTGATAGGTGGCCCAGCCGAAAGGCTCCTCGCTGATCCACGCCCAGCCCGCGTCGGTCCAGGCCCAGCGGCCGTAGAGGTAAGGCTGCCAGCCGGGGCTCACGCGAGTGGGCCGCCAGACGGTGCCGTACTCGGGGGATTCTACCCAGAAGCCGTTCGCCTGCAGCGAGGGGTCGTCGCGAAAATCTTCGTAGGTGGGGCCTTGCTGCGGCGGCGCGGGCGGCGGCATGGGCGGCTGGCGGAAGCCCGGGTCATACTGCGGCTGAGCTGGCGGCTGCCCATACGGCTGCTGCTGCGGCGGAGGCTGATCGGCCGTGTTGCCGTAGCCGTAGTCGATGCCGCCCTGCTGCTGGGGCGGCGGCTGCGCGGGCGGCTGCTGGTCGTCAGACGAGTCGTCGTCGCCCGGATAGTTCTGGGCAAACGCCGGCGCGGCCAAGAGCAAAGCTGCTGCGACGACGATGGATTTCATGGTGAGCCTCCTGCCACTTTGGACTCGGACTTTCGTCCGTTGTTCAAATGAAGCTACGGAGGCTCGACGTCAAGCGCTCTTGCGATCCTTCTCGAACGAGAGCGTCGGCTCCTCACCGCGGGCGATGACACCCTCGGTGATCTTGCACTCCTTGATGCTCTCCCGGTACGGGACGTCGTACTGGATGTCGAGCATGGAGTTCTCCATGATGGCACGCAGGCCGCGAGCGCCGGCCTTGCGCCGCATGGCCTCGTGAGCGATGGCGCGCAGCGCTTCCTTGGTGAAGGTGAGCTTCACGCGCTCCATCTCGAAGAGCTTCTGGTACTGCTTCACCAGCGCGTTCTTCGGCTGGGTGAGGATGGTGACCAGATCCTCCTCGGTGAGATCGTCCAGCGTGGCCAGCATGGGCAGGCGTCCGACGAACTCGGGGATCATGCCGAACTTGATCAAGTCGGACGGCTCGATCATGGTCAGCATCTCGCCGACGCCGCGGTTGTCCTTCGCCTGGATGCTGGCGCCGAAGCCCAAGCCCTTTTCGCCGGCGCGGCGCTTGATGATGTTCTCGATGCCGTAGAACGCGCCTCCGCAGATGAAGAGGATGTTGGAGGTGTCGACCTGTATGTACTCTTGCTGGTTGTACTTCTTGCCGCCGCGCGGGGTGACGTTGGCGCGCGTGCCCTCGATGATCTTGAGCAGCGCCTGCTGCACGCCTTCGCCGCCGACGTCGCGCGTGGGCGACGGGGTGTCTCCCTTGCGGGCGATCTTGTCGATCTCGTCGATGTAGACGATGCCGCGCGAGGCCTTCTCCACGTCGTAGTCGGCAGCGTGGAGCAGGTTCTGGATGATGTTCTCGACGTCCTCGCCGACGTAGCCGGCCTCGGTCAGCGAGGTGGCGTCCGCGATGCAGAAGGGGACGTTGAGGAAGCGGGCGAGCGACTGCGCGAGGAGCGTCTTGCCCGAGCCGGTGGGCCCGATGAGCAAGATGTTCGACTTCTGCAGCTCGACGTCCGCGTCGCCCTGCTGCCGGGCGGCCTGCATGCCGGGGCGCTGACGGGCGGGCTTCTTCGAGTAGATGCGCTTGTAGTGGTTGTAGACCGCGACCGCGAGGATCTTCTTCGCGCGCTCCTGCCCCACGACGTAGTCGTCGAGGAAGGTCTTGATCTCCATCGGCGCGGGCAGCGCGACCGCGGGGCGGTTCTCCTCGCGCTCACTCTCCTCGGCGATGATGTCGTTGCACAGCTTGATGCACTCGTCGCAGATGTAGACGGTGGGGCCGGCAATGAGCTTGCGGACTTCCCTCTGCCCTTTCCCGCAGAACGAGCATGAGAGATTGCCGTGGTGGCTGTCCTTGCGGCTCATGTCACCTTCCTCCAAAAAGAGAGTCTACTTGCGGGACCGCCTGGCCGGCAACCGCCAGACCGGGACTTTCGTACGCAAATCTATAGACCACCCCTCTGACACGCCAAGAATCTCGCGCAAAAATCGACCGTGGGTGGGTCAGCCGGACGCAGATGGGTTGCCAAAGTGCACTCTACCCGACACGATCGGCCGTCCATGGACCTCGATCTGCTGATTGTCGGCGCCGGACCCGCAGGAATCTCCACCGCCGTCGAAGCGCGCGAGGCCGGCATCGCCGCGGACCGCATCGTCGCTCTGGAGAAAGGCCCTGAGCACTCTTACGCCATCCGCAAGTTCTACCCGGACGGCAAGCGGGTGGACGCGGTCTACAAGGGCATCCCCGCCGTCTCGGAGGGGCGCATCACCCTGGCCGACGGCAGCAAGCAGCAGACGCTCGACTTTTTGGGCGAGACCATCCGGCAGTTCCAGATCCAAGTCTGCTACGGCGAGGGCGTCGACTACATTCGCAAGCACGACGGCGAGCAGAAGTTCGAGGTGATCACGCCCAAGGCCACGTACACGGCCAAGGTGGTGGTCATCGCCATCGGCATCCTCGGGAAGCCCAACGTGCCGGACTACAAGATCCCCAGGAACGAGCTGCGCGGGCGGGTGCACTTCGACGTGACCAGCGAGGCGCTCTCGGGCGAGCGGGCGCTGGTGGTGGGCGGCGGAGATTCGGCGGCCGACTTCGCGCACTACCTGGTCGCGCGCGGGTTCAAGGTCGATCTCTCGTACCGGAAGAGCGCGATCGCGCGCATGAACCAGATCAACTTCGCCGACATCGAGGGCATGGCCAACGCCGGCCGCCTCGAGAAGTTGCTGCCCAGCGACATCGTCCGGCTGGAGGCCTCCGAGGGCCTGCCGGTGGCGGTCTTCGCGCAAGAAAATCTGGCGCCTCGAAAGTACGATCACGTCGTCTATGCCCTTGGAGGTTCGACTCCCGCCGGGTTCCTGCAGGCCACGGGCTTGGAGATGCGCGGCGGCGAGCCCACTCTGCAGGAGGGCGGCGAAACCTCGGTGCCGGGCCTCTTTCTGGCGGGAGATCTGACCGCGGGCAAGAAGGGCGGGTCGATCATCAGCGCCTTCAACTCGGGCGTGGCCGCCATGCGGGTCATCTGCCGCGACTACCTCGACTGCCCCATCCCGCCGCGGCCCAAGGCCAATTGAACTACGCGCTTTTGCTCGCCTACGACGGGGCTCGCTTTCGCGGCTGGCAGAAGCAGCCCGGGCTGCCGACCGTGCAGGCAGCGCTCGAAGAGGCGTTGAAAGTCTTGCTCGGGAAGAAGCTGGTGGTGCACGGCGCTTCGCGGACGGACGCGGGCGTGCACGCGGACGCGCAGGTGGCTTCGTTTCGTACCGATTCGGCCGACCCGGGGCAGCTGGTGCTTCCGGAAGGACTGCGGCTCGTCAGCTGGACGGCCGCGCCCGACTCGTTTCACGCGCGGGCCACCTCGATCGGCAAGCGATACCGCTACGAGATGGGACAATTTGTACGTTCTGGCGACTGGGAGCGCGCCCGAGCGGCATTGCAAGGTCTGGACGGTCTATCTGCGCTTAGCGGGTTAGCGTCACCCTCGAAGGATCATCGCCCTGCTCCGCCGCTCTCGCGCTGGACGCTGGACGACGGCGGCTCGCTCTTCGTCGAGGCGACGGCCTTTCGCAAGCACGAAGTCCGCAACCTGGCCGGACACCTGGGCGCGGTCGCGCTGGGATACTCGACGCCCGAGAGCCTGCGCGAGCTGGCCGCGCTGCATCGGCCCTGGCGGGGCGCGCGCGCTCCGGCCGATGGTCTGACGCTCCTGGAGGTGCTCTACCCCGAGGGGAAGAATCCCTTCACGGAGCCCGCAGCTGCACCAGGCCCGCAGCTTCGTTGAGGCGGCCGGAACGGAACGGCTCGAGATCCAAAGCGACATATTGAAAGCCGGCTTCCTTGAGAGCTTTGACGGCTTCGGCGCGGACCTTCACCAGCTGCACCAGCTCTGCTTCGCCCACTTCGATGCGGGCGATCTGCCCGTGGAAGCGCACGCGGAACTCGCGCAGGCCCAGGCGGCGCAGCGCCATTTCGCTGCTGGCCAGCTGCTTCAAGCGCTCGGCGGTGACTTCGGTTCCGTACGGGATGCGCGAGGAGAGGCAGGGCTGCTGCGGCTTGTCCCAGGTGGGCAGGCCGATGGCGCGGCTCAGCTCGCGAATCTCCGCCTTGGTCAGCCCGGCTTCGGCCAGCGGCTGGACCACCTGGTGCTCGCCTGCGGCAGCGAGGCCCGGGCGGTAGTCGGACAGCTCGTCGGCGTTGGTGCCCGAGACCACCGCGTTCAAACCCAGCGCGGAGGCCTCGGCTTCGGCCAGCGTGTAGAGCTCTGTCTTGCAGTAGTAGCAGCGGTTGACGGGGTTCTGCGCGTAGCGCGGGTCTTCCAGCTCGTTGGAGCGCTTCTCGATGTGGCGGACGCCGAGCTGCCGAGCGACCGCGCGCGCGCCCTCCAACTCGTCGGGAGCGACTGCCGGCGACAGCGCGGTGAAGGCAATGGCCTTGTCGCCCAACGCCTCGACCGCCAGCGCGAGCAGGAACGCGGAGTCGACACCGCCCGAATAGGCAACGAGCGCGCTCTTCAAGCCGCGAAGGCGCTCGACCGCGACTGCTCTCTTGGCGTGCACGACGGTGAGCTTAACGCTTGCGCTTGCCGCCGGCCGCGGCGCGGGGGCGCTCGGCGTGAGCGGTGCGGGCTGCCGCCGGCTTCTTGGTCGACGGAGCCGAGCGCTGGGCGGACGACTTGTCACCCTTGGACGGCTTGGCCGCCTTCGCGGGCGCCGGCAGCTTCACGACCGGGGCGGCCGCAGCCTTCGTGGCAGCAGGCTTTGCACCAGCTTTGCCGGCGGGAGCCTTGGGCGGCTCCACCACGCGCTTGGACGGATTGGCGCGAGCCTGCACCTTGGGGCGGCTCTTCAGCGCGGCCACGTTCGGATCGAGCAGTCTCTGGGCGACCAGCTGGCCGAGCACATGCTCGACCGCTTCATCGACCGTGTACTTGCTGGTGTCGATGACGACTTCCGGATGGGTGGGAGGCTCGTACGGTTCGGTGATGCCGACCAACGTCTTGAGCTCGCCCGCCAGCGCCTTCTTGTACTTGCCGCTCTTGTCGCGCTGGATGAGCGTCTCGGTAGGGCACTCGACGAAGACTTCGGCGAAGCGGCCGATCTGGCGGCGGGCTTCGTCCCGCGCTTCGCGATAGGGGCTCTCCACCGCCGATTGAACGATGATTCCGCCGCCTCGCGTCACGAGCTTGCAGATCCAAGCCAGCTTGCGGACTTCGGCGTTGCGCTCGTCCTTGGTGCCGGCGTTGCCCACGCCGAGCATCTGCTCGACCTCGGCCCCATCCAGGACGTCCAGGATTTTTCCCAACCTCTTCATGCGGTTGGCAAGTCCTTGGGCGAGCGTCGACTTGCCGGCACCACTCATGCCGGTGAACCAGACGGTGAATCCGCTCGAGGGCGTCCCAAGGGTCATGGTGTGTGTGCACTCCTGAAAAGGTGGCGCAAGATACCCGCGGGCAGCCGATCTAGCAAGGGATATGCAAAACCCGCAAAACCCCAAGGGAATTGATTAGTCTAATATGCCGTGATCTCTGAAATTTCCTCTTCCATGAAATTATGATGATCAGGGTCCCAAGTATAGAGACGCGACGCGTCAACCACGCCTTTGCGGACCGAAACGACCAGATAGCGGACACCCGGCCAGAGCGGCTCGTCGCTGCCGCCCAGCGCCATGTCCTGATCTTCTTTGGAGAAATAGGCCCCTACGTCCGGGTGCGAGTGGACGATGGCGTAAAGTGTCCCACCTAGACGTTCGTTTTCATCGAGCGTGGACAGCAAGGCTTTCGAATCCATAACGTAACCGTCATGTTGGCTTCGAGAGCTTGTTTCCTGGCCCTTCAATGAGCCGGCGACATTGGCAATGGGGGCAAATCGGAACGCACCCTGCGCGTCCTGGAGGAGAAGTCCGCAGCATTCGGCCGGATAGGTCGAGCGCGCGTGGGCGGCAATGGCTGGAAGGGCAGCTTTCATGGGGCCGGGGGCAGATAGCGATCGGCGCGATCGGGAAAGAGCGTTACCACGACGCCTGATTTCAATTCGCGTGCGACCCGCAGCGCTCCTTCGGCGGCGGCGCCCGCGCTGTGGCCGGCCAGCAGGCCCTCGTCGCGGATGAGGCGGTCCGCCATGTCCCACCCAGAGTCGGTGTCGATGGAGAGCTTCCGCGTCAGCTCCTCTTCCTTATAGATGCGCGGAACGATGCTGGACGGCATGTGCTTGAGACCTTCCAGGCCGTGCATCGGCTCGGCCGGCTCGACCGCGATGACTTGAATGGCTGGATTTTTCGCCCGGAGCCCGCGGCCGGTACCCATGACGGTGCCGCCGGTGCCGATTCCGAGGACCACGTGCGTGACGCGGCCTTCGGTCTGGCGCCAGATCTCCTCGGCGGTTCCCAGCACGTGGGCGCGCGGGTTGGCTTCGTTCGAGTATTGGTCGGCATAGAACCACTTGGCCGGCTCTTCCTGCGCGAGCTTGCGCGCGAGGCGGATGGCGCCGTCCGACTGCTCCATGGGGTCGCTGAAGATGATCTGCGCGCCGAACGCGCGGGCGATGCGCTTGCGGGCTTCGCTGACGTTCGAGGGCATGACCAGCGCGACGGGAATCTGCAGGGCGGCGCCGATCCAGGCGTAGGCGATGCCGGTGTTTCCCGAGGTGGAGTCGAGCAGCGTGCGGCCGGAGCCCGAAGGCGCTGCGCTTTGCAGATCGCCGCGGGCCAACGCATCGCGGATGATCTGCAGCGCGGCGCGGTCCTTCACGCTGCCGCCCGGGTTGAACCATTCGAGCTTGGCGTGGATCTCGACGCCCGGAGGCTCGATGGTCTTGAGCCGCACCAGCGGTGTGTTGCCTATGGCCTGGACGAGCGAGTCGATCATCTCAGCTGCCGTAGCGTCTCGAGCGCGGCCAGCGCTCCGGCGGCCGCGCCTTCATCGGTTGGAGCACAAACGAGCTCGCCATCGTCGACGAGCTGCAGCCAGGGCCCGAGCGCTCTCAGCTCATCGCGCCAGGCCGGCTCATCGACCTGCAGCCGCCCCACTCCGCTCGAAGCCAGATAGCGAGCCGCCCAATGCGCGGCCCGGCCCTTGCCGCGGACCGCGACGGAAGCCTGCAGCACCTTCTCTTGATCGAAGCCTTCGAGGAGCAGGTGGCGCGAGTAGCGCTCCTGCTGCTCTGCGCTCAGATCCATCCGCCGGCGATGGCCGGCACGATGGTCAGGCGATCACCCTCCTTGAGCGCGGTGGCGAGGCCCTGGCCCGAGCGGACGTCCTCGTCGTTCTTGAAGAGGTTGACGTAGCGGCGCAGGCCGCCCTTGTCGTCGAGCAGCTTGTCCTTGAGGCCAGGATACTTGCGCGACAGCTCCTCGAGCGCGGCCTGGACGGTGGCGGCGTTCTCGACGGCGATCTCGGCGAGGTTCTGGGTCAAGGGCCGCAGCGGTGCGGGGATCTTCACGGTGATGGGCATGTCGCTCTCTCCTGCTGTTGTTCTACCTGGTGGCGCTTGGATGCACGCGGGGCATCTTGGGTCGCGTGACAATCGAAAAGGACGTGAAGTACCGCGCCGGGCGTCCCAGCGGTGCAGGATTCCCGCATCGGGCCGGCCGCCCAGCACTTGCAGCGCCGCGCGGGCCATCTCTGCTCCGACCAGGCCGCAGAGGGCCGCGAGCACGCCCGCCTGGGCGCAGGTGGGGGCATCTTCCGGAGGAGCCTCGAAGAGGCAGCGGAGGCAAGGTCCGCCGGGGACGACGGTGAGCAGCTGTCCGGTCCAGCCGACGGCGGCGCCATGGACCAGCGGGATGCCGCGGCGCACGCACTCGTCGTTGGCGAAAAAGCGGGTTTCGGCGTCGTCGGTGCCGTCGAGGACGACGTCGATGCCCTGCAGCAGCCCGGCGGCGGTCGAAGGCTCAAAGCGCATCACGCGCGCCTCCGTGTTGGGCAGCTTACGCGCGGCGACGACGGCCTTCGGTTGGCCAACGTCGCTCTCGTCGAAGAGGATCTGCCGGGGCAGGTTCGAGCGCTCGACGCGATCGGGGTCGACGAGCACGAGGCGCAGATCGGGGCGCTCTTCGGAGAGCGCGAGCGCGGCCGGGCAGCCCAGGCCGCCGACGCCCAGGATGAGCGCGGTCTTCACTTCGGCTCCAGGCTGAACTCGCGCTCGCCCGGGGCAGTGACCAAGGCCAGGCCGCCGTGCTCGAAGGCGTGGACCGCCGCGGTGGCCGAAGCGTGGCTCGCGAGCAGCCCCAAGGCGCCGGCGACGCGCGCCCGGGCCTTGGAAGCCTGGGCGAAGGTGACGCGGAGCTGCTCGATGCCCTGCGGGAGCTCGGCCGAGACCGGCAGATCGGGCAGCTCGCCGTCCCCGGCCAGCAGCGCGACGCCGCGCACGCCCGGCCACTTCGAGCGCAACGCTTCGAGGACCGCCAGCAGCGCAGCCGAATCGGCAGCCGGGGCAACCACCAGCGCGGGCGGCGCGGAAAGCTCCTCGAGGAGCTCGCGGACCAGCGGAGCCGGGTCGGGCTGCCAACGCGCGGCCGTCTCCAGCTTCTGCGCGCCCCAGATCTCCAGCGTCTTGCGCATCTCGTGCGTCACCGCGCCCTGCAGCGCCACCTGCATGCCCGCTCGCGCGCGCGCGAGCGCGTGGTGGCCCGTGGCGGCGAAGGGCTGCAGCGGCAGCACGCGCGGCGCGCGGTAGAGCTCGAGCTTGAGCAGCGCCGGCCCCCAGCGCAGGAGCGGCGTGGGACGGCTGGCCAGGTTTTCAGCGGCGGCAAACATCGGTGGCGTCCGAGGCAGGGGCGGCGCAGGATAACAGCCATGGCCATTCGAGCAACCCTCCTCGCGCTGCTCTTTGCCTGCAAGCCGGCCACAACCGAGCCGCCGCCAGCCGCGACCGAGCCTCCGCCGGCCGCTCAAACCGCCCCGGCCTGCGTCGATCAGCAGCTCGCGAAGCGCAACCTGGACCAGTTCGGCGGCGAACAAGGCACCATGTACCCGGGCGGCACCCCGCTCTTCCAGGAGTCGACCGGCAAGCGGACGGACCGCACCCGGTACGTCTATGCGCACCACCCGGACATCGCCGCGCTCTGCGGAGCTGACGCCGGTCCTTGATTGCCCGGTGCGGCGCGCCGCTGCTATCGTCGCACGGTGAAAGCGGAGCACAGCGTAACGACGGGGGCGTTCAACGAAGACCGCTTCCAGACCCGCGCCCGCGCCCTTTTCTACGCCCGGCTCGCCTTCCTGATCCTCGGCGTGGGCGTGATCGGGCCCTGGTCGCAAGCGTTCCACCTCGGCCCGGGCGCGCTCACCGTCTACCTCGTCATGGTCGGCTACAGCGCGGTCAACTACGTGGTGCTGCCGATGAAGCGCATCGGGCGGCCCATCACCTTCATCACCCTCTGCGCCGATCTGGGCGTGCTGATGTGGCTGGTCCGCGAGACGGGAGACTTGCAGAGCCCGCTCCTGGCCGCGCAGCTGCTCTTCACCACCCTCTTCGTGGTGCTCTTTCCCACGCCCTTCGCGGTGGTGCCGCC
>DATBAA010000137.1:0-3759 GCA_036271755.1 Myxococcales bacterium
GCTCGTCGAGCGCCGCCAGCAGATCCTGCGCGTCCTTGGCCGCGTACTGCAGCGAATAAGCCGATTGCGCATACTTCGAGACGCCGACGGCCAATGCATAGAGATCGGGCTTTTGAGGATTGATTTCGAGCTCGACCCGCGCCACCTCCGCCACCGACTCGCGGCCCAGCGCGTCGGTGGCCGTCACCTCCAGCTTGTTGGGTCCGGAGGTCAGCTCGACGGCAAGAGGCCTGCCGGGCGGCGCACCTTTCGGGCCGAGGAGCGCCACGCCGTTGTCGTAGACCTGCACGCTGGCGATGGGCGCTCCGTGCGGCACGAGCTCGAGCTTGATCGGCTGCTTTCGCTGGCTAGTCTTTGCCAGCAGGCCGTCGCGGCTCAAGCGCACCTCGGGCAGCTCCAGCGGCGGCGGGCTCGCAGGCAGCCCGAGCTTCGCCAGCCGCCGCTCGTGCGCCAGCCGGTAGTAGTCGACGATGGCCTTGGACCCGCCTCCCAGGCGCGACAGGACGAGGTCCGGGCGGTTCATCCAGCCGTCGAACTGCGCGATGGGCCAGGCGCGCAGGCCGTTGCGGACCCCGATCTTCCGCACCGCCGCGCGCTGGCCATAGTAGTAGCCGTCGGGCGTGTAGATGACGAGCTCGCGGGCGGCGTAGAGCTGCCAGCCCGTGACGGCGAAGGTGGCGATCTTCTCGCCCGTGTCGGTCGCCCACAAACTCGTGAGCCCGTCGGCGCCGTAGGTCAGCATGCGCTTGCCGTCCGAGCTGAAGCGGATGGCGGCGATCTGCCCGTCGTGGGCGCGAAACGATCTGCGCTCCTTGCCCTGGGCATCGAAGAGCTGGAGATCTCCCGCCGGCGAGCCCACGGCCATCACCTTCCCGTCCGGCGAGAGGTTCACCGCGCTGCGGCCGGTGAGGTGCTCCTGCTGCTGGCTCCACGGCTCGACGTGCAGCCGGCTCACCAGCGCGGGCCACGGCGCCGAGTGCTCTCCTTCGCGATAGAGCCGCTCCAGCGGCTGGCCGCTCTGGACCGACAGCACCTCGCCGGTGAGATCGCGCAAGTCGCCGGAGAGCGCCACGCCGCCGCCGTCGCGCGTGAAGGCGCGCACCACGCCCTTGTGCTCGAGCAGCACCTTGCCGGAGGCGAGCTCGACGACGCGGAAGGTCCAATTGTCGCGGCCATACTTGTTGGAAGGGCGAATGCTGACCGCCGCCAGCTTGTCGTCCGCGCTGAAGACCGCCTCCCACGCGCCCAGTCCCGCGTCCTCGTGAACTTGCGCGGCGAGCGCTCCGGTCTTGAAGTCCCAGAGGTTGACGTTGCCGCCGCCGCCGTCCTTCCACGACTGGAAGGCCTTGAACCTTCCCGAGGCGGACCAGGAGCCGCCGGGATAGGCAAAGACCTGCTCTTCGGGTTTGCTGAACACCAGCGGCTGCGCGGCGCCGGTCTCCAGCGAGCGGGCCTGCAGCTTCAAGTCCGAGCCGGTGGTCATCAGCGTGCGGCCGTCGGGCGAGAGCGAGCCGAAGACCTTGGGTTCGGCGTAGAGCTCGCGGGCGCTGCCGACGTCGAGGACGCGCGTCACCTGCCCGTCGGCCAGCGCCGTGCCGTTGGTGCCGCCCGCGCTCACCCAGACGATGCGATCCTGCCAGTCGAAGCGGACGTCCGCGGACTCGAACGCGGTCGCTCCGCCGAAGGAGCCCAGATCCATTCCGGTGGCGGGGTCCACCGCGGTGAACATCTGATCGTCCTGGGCAGAGGTGTTGCCGTGCACGGTGAAGGCCGCGCCGCCGTCCTGGCGAACGAAGTACGCGGTGTTGGTAAGCGGCGCGGTCGAGCTGACGGCCAGCGAAGCGGTGTCGATGCGCACCAGCTGCTCGTTCACCTGCGCCAGCGCGGTCTTGCCCAGCTGCATGCGCGCCACGCGCGGCGCGGCCTGACCTTTTGCAGCAGGCGCGGGAAACTTCTTCACCAGCTCCAAGGTCGCGGCGTCGAGCAGGACGATGGCTTCTGTCGAGGCGCCCATGAGGTACTTGCCGGCGGCGGTGAACGCCCAATCCTGCTTTCCCGTCAGCGGCGACGGCACGCGTTTCGTCACCGCCGGAACAGCCGCGTCGAGCAGCGCCAGCGAGGTCTCCGAGCTGAGCAGACCGCGCTCGCCCTTCGGATCCAGCTCGAAGGCCTTGAAAGCCTCGACGGTGAGCTGCGACCACTTCGGAGCGGGGCTCGACCAGTAGAGCAGCGCATCCGGAGAGTGGCTCACGGTCGCGAAGAGCTGCCCCTTCTGCCCGAAGGCGAACGAGACCTCCTGGATGATCTTCCCGTCTTTCGACGGCATCCACGGCGGCGCGGTCAGGGCAGCGCCGGTCTCGACGTCGATGAGCTGCGTCGAGCCCTGGTTGCTGATGGCCAGCTGCTTGCCGTCCGCGCTGAAGGCAAGGCGGTCCTGCTGGTCGGTGGGCACCACCCGCAAGAGCTGCTGCGTGCCCAGATCCCAGATGCGCACCTGCTCCTCGGCGACCGCGGCGGCGGCCAGGAGGTTGCCGTCCGGCGAGAGCGCGAAGACCGAGGGACTGAACTTGTGCGAGGTCTGGTAGGAGATCTCCGGCGCAGCGGCGAGAAGGAGCGCAAACAGGATCATCGTCGGATGCTACCAACAGCTGTGGCGTTTTGGCGCGATCGCCTCTTCTGCGCGGAATGATTTGATCTTCTTATGTTTTTCTAGCCACTCGCCAGCGTCCACCAGAGTCGGGTAGACTGAAGAAGCTCTGCTTCTGCCCGCCGTGGGAGGGGTTCGCTGAATGGCTGACGCGGTCATCAAGCCAGACGACACCGTCCGGACTGCCGCCGATCTCAAGGCGCCGGACCTGGAAGGCTTGGAGGGCCGCTGGCTGGACGTGCCCCGTCTGCAGCAGCGCTCGACCGAGGTGCGCAGCAACTACTGGTGCGGCCGCGCCTCGGCGGCGATGGTCTACGCCTACTACTGCAAGGCCGCGAAGAAGGACGCCGAGTACATCGGCCACACCGACGGCGACAAAGGCCCCGGCACCAACGGCGGCGTCTACAACCTGCGCTTCCTGGGCGGCGCCCACAAAGGCGAGCTGGCCGGAGTGACCAAGACCGGCCTCTGCCACCCGCAAGGCGTCTTCGAGACGGCCGGCTGGAAGAGCGATTCGGGCGAGCTGGCCTCGAGCCAGGACGTCTCCACCGACGAGCCCGAAGTGGTGAAGCGGTTCGCGCGGCATATCGATCAACTGAAGAAGAACAACCCCATCGTTCAATTCACCCAGCTGACGAAGAACCGCGGGCATATCGTCGTCATCAACGGGTACAAGAAGAGCAGCGACCGCGGCGAGCTGTGGCTGCGCATCGTAGATCCCTGCTATCCGCACGAAGATCTGCTGGGCGCCGGCAACTATCAAATGATTACCCGGCCGGTGAAGCCGGACCACGAGCTCTCCGAATATTGGCTGAAGGCGCGGCGGCTCCTGGAGGTTTATCCGGGCCGCAAGACGCGCATCTTCGCGCACGGCGACGCGCCGCTGGGGCATTTCTTCTATGCCATTCCCACGGAGCCGGTGAAGGACGACAACGAGCTGGTCCACAAGATCGGCAAAGGCCTGGGAGACGCCGCCGCGCCGGCGGCCGGCGCGGACTCCAAGGCTGCGGACTCCAAAGGCGCGGCTGCGAGCGCTCCCGCCGCGGCCTGCCCGCCGCTGACCGGCGTTCCGCGGCTGCCCTTCCCCATCGGCAAATCGAGCCTGGTCACCG
>DATBAA010000138.1:0-6770 GCA_036271755.1 Myxococcales bacterium
GCCGTCGACGATGACCTGGCCGCGGTCGGGCTTGAAGAGGCCCATGATGTGCTTCATCAAGACCGTCTTGCCGCTGCCCGACCCGCCCAGCACGACGGTGGTGGTGCCTTCGTACATCTTGAGGTTGATGCCCTTCAAGACCGCGAACCCATTGAAGCTCTTGTAGAGGTTCTGCACGTCGATCATCACCGTGCCTGCGTCGCCCTTTTCCCTGGAGCCTGAAGCCTGCACCCTGGAGCCCGCTTCACTCATCCGAGGCCTCCAGAGTCCTGCGGCCCGCTGAGCGAGATGGCCGTGTAGATGTAGTCGATGGCGAAGATGGCGATGAGCCCGCCCACCACCGCCTGCGTGGTGGCGATGCCGACGCCGCGCGCGCCGCCTTCAGCGCGGTAGCCGCGGTAGCAGGCGATGACGGTGACGATGAAGCCGATGACCGCCGACTTGCCCAGACCGTTGGTCAAGTCCTTCACCTGCACCAGCGCCTGGATGCGGTTCAAGAAGGTGCCGGGCGACAGATCCTTGGCCCAGACGGCAATGCCGTAGGCCCCGAAGAGCGCGATGGCATTGAAGAGCATGGTGAGGATGGGCGCCGCGACGGCCGCCGCCACGATGCGCGGCACCACCAGGTAGTTCAACGGATCCACCGCCATGGTCTCGATGGCGTCGATCTGCTCGGTGACGCGCATGGTGCCAAGCTCGGTGGCCACGGCCGACCCGACGCGGGCCACCAGCACGATGCAGGTGAAGATGGGCGCCAGCTCGCGGGAGAGCGACAGCTCGACGGTGGCGCCGACCAGGGACTGCGCGTTGAAGAGGCCGAAGGCGTAGACGGTTTGCAGCGCCAGCACCATGCCGGTGAAGAGGCCGGTCAGGCCCACCACGAAGATGGAGCCGTAGGCCATGAACTCGAGCTGGGTGAAGAGCAGCCCGACGCGGTAGGGAGGCCGGAAGATGGCCGCGGCCGAGCTGCCCGTGAAGATGACCATCTCGCCGAGCAGCTCGAACGGCCGCGACAGGGACTTGAGCCAGGCAGACGGCTTCTTGGGCTCTTCGGCGACCTGCTGTTCGGCCATCGGAACTGCTTTCTACCCTGTCACCGCCCCCGCCGCGAGAAAGAATCACACCCACAACGACATCCCGCTTCTAGAGGGCGCTTTTAGCGCAGGCCGGGGGCTTCGTGGCCGGTGCGGGCGACGTATTCGGTGTAGCCGCCGCCGTAGACGTGCGGGCCTTCTGGAGTCAACTCCAGGACGCGGCTGGAGAGCTCGGCCAGGAAGTGCCGGTCGTGAGAGACGAAGAGCAGCGTGCCTTCGAACTTCCGCAGCGCGGTGATGAGCATCTCCTTGGTGCCGATGTCCAAGTGGTTCGTCGGCTCGTCCAGGACCAGGAAGTTGGGCGGGTCGTAGAGCATCATCGCCAGCACGAGGCGCGCCTTCTCGCCGCCGGAGAGCACGCGGACGCTCTTCTGCACCTCGTCGCCGGAGAAGCCGAATGCGCCGGCCAGCGACTTCATGGAGCCGATCGACGCGGTGGGAAAGCGCGAGATCAGCATCTCCTCCACCGTGGCGGTGGCGTCCAGGACGTCCATGGCGTGCTGGGCGAAGTAGCCCAGCTTCACGCTGGCGCCCAGGACGGCTTCGCCCGAGTCTGGGTCGGCGTCGCGCGCGATCAGCTTCAACAAAGTCGACTTGCCGGCGCCGTTGACGCCCAAGATGCACCAGCGCTCGCCGCGGCGGACCAGGAAGTTGAACGAATCGTAGATGACGTGGCTGCCGTAGGCCTTGCGGACGTCCTCCAGCTTGGCCACGTCCTCGCCGCTGCGGGGCGGCGGGCGGAAGTCGAACTCCACCGACTTGCGCACCTTGGGCGGCTCGACCTTCTCGATCTTGTCCAGCTTCTTGATGCGGCTCTGCACCTGCGCGGCGTGCGAGGCGCGGGCCTTGAAGCGCTCGATGAAGGCGATCTCCTTCTTCAGCATCGCCTGCTGCCGCGCGTACTGCGCTTCGGCGTGGCGCTCCTTGATGGCGCGCTCGCGCAGGTAGAACTCGTAGTCGCCGCTGTAGCTGGTGAGCTCGCCGCCGTCGATCTCGATGATCTTGTTCACCACGCGGTTCATGAACTCGCGGTCGTGGCTGGTGAGCAAAATGGCGCCGGCAAAGTTCTTGAGGAAGTTCTCCAGCCAGATGAGCGACTCGAGGTCCAGGTGGTTGGAGGGCTCGTCCAAGAGCAGCGCGTCGGGCGCCATCAAGAGGATGCGGGCCAGCGCCACGCGCATCTTCCAGCCGCCGGAGAGCGCGCCCACGTCCTGATCCATCCGCTCCTGTGTAAAGCCCAGGCCGGCCAGGATCTCGCGCGCGCGAGCTTCCAGGCCATAGCCGCCCAGCTGATCGAACTGTCCCTGGACGTCGCCGAAGCGCTCCAAGAGCTTGTCCATCTGATCGGCCTTGTCGGGGTCTGCGAGATCGAGCTCCAGCTGCCGAAGCTCTGCCGCGATGCCGCTCACCGGCCCTGCCCCGTCCATGGTCTCGGCGACGACGGTCTTGCCCTTCATCTCGCCGACGTCCTGGCTGAAGTAGCCGATGGTGACGCCGCGATCGACCGAGACCTGGCCTTCGTCTGGCTGCTCCTCTTTGGTGATCAGCCGGAAGAGCGTCGACTTGCCGGCGCCGTTGGGGCCGACGAGGCCCACGTGCTCGCCCTTGTGGACCACGGCGGAGGCCTCGAGGAAGAGAATTTGCTGCCCATGCTGTTTGGCGACGGCGTCTAAGCGGATCACGCGGCAGCGCTTACCACAAGCGCGCCGCTTCGCCTTGGGTTAGAAGGTCGCGTTCAAGGAGGCCCTTCCCCATGGCCAATGTCAAAGTAGGTCTGTACGTCCGGTTGCACGCGAAGCCGGGCAAGGAAGCAGAGCTGCAGCAGCTCCTCACCGGCGCGGTCGCGCTGGCAAACCAGGAGGCCGGCACCACCGTCTGGTTCGCGATCAAGTACGACCAGGCGACCTTCGCCATCTTCGACGCCTTCGGCGACGAGAGCGGCCGCAAGGCGCACTTGAACGGCGAGATCGCCAAGGCCCTGATGGCCAAGGCGCCCGAGCTGCTCGCGCAGCCGCCGAACATCGAGCAGGTCGACGTGCTCGCGTCGAAGATTCCCGGCTAGCCGCCGCAGGGGCGGCGTTTGCCCGCCCCTGTTATCCTGCGCGGCGAAATGCCGAACTTCGCCGCGCAGGCTTCTTGGATTTCGCTCGACAGCGCAGCCTACCGGCACAACGCGCGCGTCTTCCGCGAGCTGGTGGGTCCCCACGTCAAGCTGGGCGCGGTCTTGAAAGGCAATGCCTACGGGCACGGCTTCGCGCAAGCGCTGCCGCTCGCGCATGCGGCGTATGACACCCTCTACGTCATCGATCCTTTGGACGGCCTGGCCGTTCGCGCGTTCGAAGCTGCGTCCGGCGCGGCCCGCAAGCAGGTGCTGGTGCTGGGCGCCATCTCCGAAGAAGAGGCCGTCGAGCTGGCGCGCGCGGGCGTGGAGGCGACCCTGAGCAACCCCGCCGAAGAGCGCTTCGTAGCGGCGCTGCGCAAGGCCTCTGCGAAGCTGCGGGCGCACATCCATCTCGACACGGGCCTGGGCCGCGAAGGCTTCATGCCGTCGGAGCTGCCGGCGCGGGCGGCGTGGCTTACGGCCGCGCAGGACGTCATTCAAGTCGCGGGCGTGCTCTCGCACTTCGCCAACACCGAGGACGTGACCGAGCAGGAGTACGCCTCCATGCAGCTGGCGGCGTTCGACGAGGGCGCGCGGCTCTTGGGCTTGCCGGGGCCGTTCGAGCGGCACATCGCCGCCTCGGCCGCGGCCATGCTCATGCCCTCGGCGCGGCACGACGCCGTCCGGGTCGGTATCGCTTCGTACGGGCTGTGGCCGTCCAACGACACCCGGCTCTCGGCGCGGGCCGTGCTGGGCAAGGTCCCCGAGCTGCGGCCGGTGCTCTCGTGGCGCTGCAAGAGCCAGCTCACCAAGTGGCTGCCGGCGGGCAGCTACGTCGGCTACGGCTGCACCTGGCGCTGCTCGGCAGACACGCGCATCGCCGTGCTGCCGGTGGGCTACTTCGACGGCTATCCACGCATCGCGCAGGCGCGCGCGCACGTGCTGGTGAACGGCCAGCGCTGTCCGATCCTGGGGCGCATCATGATGAACCATCTGGTGGTGGACGTGACCCGCGCCGCGCCTGACGACGGCCCCGTGACCGCGACCCTGCTCGGCCACGACGGCGACGAGCACCTGCCGGCGGAGCAGCTCGCCACCTGGGCCCAGACCATCAACTACGAGATCGTCACCCGGCTGGGCGCCCACTTACGGCGAGTTGCTTTCTAGCGAGGCGCCGCTAAGTTGAAGCGCCCATGAAAGCGCTCAAAGTCGGTGGCGACATCGACGCATTCTGTACCCGCTGCAAGATGGAGCTTGGACACACCATCCTGGCCATGGTCGGCACCCGGCCCGTCCGCGTCCGCTGCAACACCTGCCAGGGTGAGCACAACTATCGCGGCAGCAGCGCGCCCACGCCGCGCAAGGCCAGCGCGCCGCGCGAGAAGCCGGCCGTGACCAGCTGGGAGGCCTTGCTGGCGCAGAAGGACCTCTCGCGCGCCCGCAAATATTCGGTGCGGGAGAAGTTCGAGGCCGACGAGGTGCTGAGCCACCCCATCTTCGGCATCGGCCTCGTCCAAGAGGTCCGCGGCGACAAGATCCAGGTCGCCTTCAAGGCCGACGTCAAAACCCTCATCCACGGCAAGACCTGAAGAGAAGGCTCGTCCTCAGCCTTCTTCGTAGCGGCGGGCGGCGCGGAGCAGGTCTAGAGCGCGGGCGATGTCGTCGGCCAGCGGCGCCTCCACCGACAGCCAGGTCTTTCCCGCCGGGTGCGGCAGGCGCAGCGATGAGGCGTGCAGCGGCGTCCGGCCGAGCACGATGCCGTCCGGGTCGGGCGCGCCGCTCCACAGCTCGCCGATGCAGAGCGGCCGGTCGTCGCCGTAGCGCGGATCGACGGCCAGCGGATGCCCGATGGCCGAGAGGTGGACGCGGATCTGGTGCGTGCGTCCGGTGCGCGGGGTGCAGGCGCAGAGCGTGTACTTGCCGAATCGCTCGCGCGGCTCGATCACCGTGGTGGCGGCCTGGGCGTCCTTCTCCTTGGCGGCGACGCGCATCGAGCCCTTGCGGCCTTCGATCAGCGGCAGGTCCACCCGCTGGGTCTCGGCCAGGTCGCCCTTCACCAGCGCCAGATAGGACTTCTCTGCCCGGCGGCCTTCGAAGGCGGCGTTGAGCGCGCGGTGGGCTTCGGCGTTGAGGGCGAAGACGACCACGCCGGTGGTGTCCCGGTCGAGACGATGCACGGCGAGCGCCCCGGGCTCCTCGACGCGGACGTCGTCGATCAGCGGAGGCGTCGTCTCGCCCCGGCCAGGAACGGTGAGGACCCCGGCCGGTTTGTCGACGGCGATGACGTGTTCGTCGCGGTAGAGAATGCGCACGGGGGTCCGGTCCTCTCAGACGTCTTGGTCGGATTGCAAGCCCTCAGAGCCAGGGTGCTGGCCCGTGGGGTGCAGTGACCTCATGTGATGACGCGATGCTCTGTCTCCTGGAGAAGCCTGAAAAATTGAGGTGTTCACCTTATCCGGCCAGCGTCCTGCCGCCCATTAGGCATGTCACAATTGTTTTCTAGCCAACGAAGATGTGCCGCCTAGACCTTAGTCTCTTGTGACGTTATTCCAACTTAGGGGTGACGCGCAGCGGACAGGCTTCTGGCACTCCTATCCCAGATGGTTGGTGGGGATCGAGGACCGAGGTGCGACAATTGGCGACGGTGGCCCTGTGGCTCGCTGCTAGAGTGCGCGGCCCGTGTTGCTCGCGCTCCTTCTCGCCCTCGGCGGCCCGCTCGGCCTGCGCACGCAAGGACCGCTCCGCGAGCTCTTCCTCGACGTCACCGCGGCCGATGCGCGGCCCATCGACAAGCTCGAGCTGGATCTGCGCTACAGCGTCGCCAACACCTGGAACGAGCCGATGCTGCTGACCCGCAATCGCGATCTGGCGCAGCAGTTTCTCGACGAGGAGGCGGACTCCATCTCCATGCGGGTGAAGGTACCCTGGCCGGGCTACCACCGCGTCTGGACCTCGCTGGAGTGGAAGCTGACCGAGCACTCGGGCGGCTGGAGCGACGGTCCCATCGAGGCGTGGCACGGCCTCATCGGCTCGTTCAACTACCAGCGCGCGATGTTTCCCCGCAACGAAGTGCACCTCGTCTTCGCCGACACGGGCGGCACCGCCTTTCGCATCGAATCGCCCACGCTGGCGGCCGGCGACGCGACGGTGCGCACGCAGGTCTCTCTCTTCACCGCCCCCGTGGCGCTCGCGGCGCGCTTCGACTTCAAGCTGCCCGTCGGCTCGCTGAGCAGCGCCGGCGGCTCGGGCGGCTTCGACGCGGGCGCGGGCCTGGTCGCGAGCTGGCCGTTCTGCTCGTGGGGTACGCTGCACGGCCTCTTCGCCTTGAGCGGCTTCTCCAACCTGTCCGCGCCGACCGCGCTGCAGCCGAAGCCGTGGCACTGGACCTTCGAGGCCTCCCTGGAGGCGCAGGCCGGATCGGTGACCATCCTCCTCGAGACGCGCGCGCTGTCGCCGCTCTTCGGCGCCGGCTGGACCCGCCTCGGCACCGGCCTGGACGGCGACGACGCCCTGCTCTCCTCGGGGCTCTACGCGGACTTTCGCGTCCACAACCAGATCAGCCTGGGCGTGCGCTA
>DATBAA010000139.1:0-5484 GCA_036271755.1 Myxococcales bacterium
CGCCCGCGTCTCCGAGAGCTGCTTCAGCTCCGCCTCGCGCTGCACCGTCAGCTGCTGCGCTTCGGCGCGCGCCGCTTCGAGCCGCTTGAGCTCGTTCTGCCGCTCCACCGCCACCGACTGCGCCTCGACCCGCGCCGCGTCCAGCCGCGCGCTCTGCCGCTCCGCCAGCTCGGCGATCCGCCGCGCGTCGCGCTCGGCCGCCTCCATCTTGGTCTTCGAGGCCGAGGCCAGCGCCACCGCGTGCGCCGCCCGCTCCGCCTCTTGCGCGCGCTGATCGGCCACGCCGCGCGCCTCCAGCCGCGCCTTCTCCACGCGCGCCCGCTCACCCTCCTGCACCGCGAACAGCCGCGCCGACTCCGCGCGCTGCCGTTCGACCTGCTCGCGCGCCCGGTCCGCCGCTTCCATCAACTTGCGCGACTCGACGCGCATCGACTCCAGCCGCGTCTGCTCCGCTTCGGCCGACTGCGCCGCCCGCTTGGCGCGCCGCTCCGCCTCGCCGATCGCCTCTTCGGCGGCGTCGAGCTTCTTCTGCGCCTCGGCCGCCGCGCGCAACCGCGCCGCCTCGTCCGCCTGCGCCCGCGCCCGACGCTCCTCGGCCACGCGCGCCGACTCACTCGCTTCCACGCGCCGCGCCGCCAGCGCCTGCGCCTCTTCCGCGCGCACCGTCCGCTGCTCGGCCGCGCGCCGCGCATCGGCCTGCGCGTCGGCCAGCCGGCGCGACTCCTCGACCTTGATCTCGGCCAGCTTCTTCGCCTCGACGGCGCGGCTCTGCGCCAACAGCTCGGCCTCGGACTTGAGCTGCGTCAGCCGCTCCTGCTGCTGCTTTTGCGCCACGCTGGTCTGGTCGGCCTGCTTGGCCAGCTCGTCCACGCGTCCCTGCTCGATCTTCTTCTGCGCGACCACGCGGCTCAATTCCGCCTGCGCCGCCTGCGCGCGCGCCCGCGCCACCTCGGCCTCGCGCCGCGCCGCCTCGGCCTGCGCGTTGGCCGCCTCTTCCGCCTTCTGCCCCTCGACCTGCTTGCGCGAACGACGCTCCTCTTCGGCGCGCGCCTCGCGCACCGCCTTCAGCCGCGTCTCCTCGTCGAGCCGCGCCTTCTCCGCCTGCTTCTGCGCCGCCTCCGCCGTCTTGAGCGCGCGATCGGCCTCGGCCCGCGCGGCGATCATCTTCTGCGTCTCGACCTGCAGATCGGCGGCGGCGTGCTGCGCCTGAGCCCGCTCGGCCTCCGCGCTCTTGAGCTGCGCCTCGACCTGATTGCGCCGCGCCTCCCCTTCGGCGAGCTGCGCCTGCACCTTCTTCTGCTCGTCGCGCGCCACCTGGACCTGCGCCTCGGTCTTCTGCCGCTCTTCCTTCGCCGCGCGCGCCTTCTCCGCTTCCTTCGCCAGCTGATCGGCGGGCGGCCGCTCATCCGGACTGATGGTGATGATGACGTCGTGCCCCTTGGCCCGCACGTCGTAGCTCGACGGCCGCTTGAAGCCGATCATCACCCGCGCGGTGCGTGAGGTGTCGTCGCTGTACTGCGCCAGCGCGATCTGCCCCACCGCCCAGGTGTCGACGTCCATCGGCCCGTCGGCGTTGAGCACCCGCCCATCCGCCAAATCGACCACAATGCGCGGCGGCCGCTCCAGCCGATAGGCGGTGAAGCTCGGGATCGCCGAGCCGTGCACGACGACGATCGTCTTGCCCCCCTCGGCGTGCGCCGTCACCTTGGAGACGGCATTGATCTCCGCTGACGCCGTAAATGGCGTAACCAGCGTCACCGTCAGAATCAGAGCACGAAAGCCACTCATATCGCCGGCTCCTTGTGCGAAAACACGCGCACCCTACTGCTACTGCTGAATCCCCTCGTTCGCGTGAAGCTCGAGCACACGCTCGGTGGTCTTCACCTTGCCGTTCCCCGCGTCTTCTTCGATCTGGACGAACACGCGGTCGGGCGCGATGCGCGTCACCAGCGCGTCGGCCTTCGACAGATGGTCGCCGCGCTGCACCGTCACCCCCGCACCCGGCGGGCTGGGCTCGACGAACATCGCCTTCATCGGGCTGCCTTCGCCGCCCACGATCGCGATCAGCTTCAGCTCGTCGAGCGCGAACTTATCCATCAAGATCTTGTGCTGCTTGTTGATGACGATCTGCGCCGCGAAGCTCGACAGGTACGAGCGGAACGGATCGCGGTTGGAATCCGACTCCAAGAAGTCCTCGTTGTTGAGCTGGCGCTTGCGCACCTCCGACAACAGCGACTCTTTGGACGCCTCCGCCGTCGGCGCCAGCACCGCCACCGGGCTGGACGGCGGCTGCGGCGCCACTTTCGGCTTGGGCGGCGGCTCGGGCGGCTCGGAGTCGCCGCACCCGGTCGCGGCAATCAGCGCGCAGAAGAGGAATCGAGTCTTCATCAATGTCCCCCTCCCGCCGAGATGTTGGTCCCGCCCTTGGCCGGCCCGCCGCGTCCCTTGTCGACGAACTGAAAGGTCGTCGCCAAGAAGTTGGCCTTGAGCAGGTTGGTGCTGTTGGTCGGGGTGACGGGACCCTCGGCCACCGACGCCGGCGCCAACGAGAGGTCCTCGATGTTGACGATGCGCTTCAGGTCCCCCACGTTCTTGAAGAAGCGGTTGATCTGGTGGTAGGTCCCGAGCAGCGACATCCGAATCGGAATCTTCACGTACATCTCGACCGGCTGCGCCGCCTCGCGGATCGACGACACCTTCGACAGGCCGGAGAGCTCGATCTGCGCCTGCACGTTCTCGATGAACTGCTCGATGTCGTCCCGCTTGGGCAGCACCCGCAGCAGCTCTTTCTGCTCTTCGAGCAGCGAGTTGACCTCGTTGCGGAACGCCAGGTACTCGGCCTTGCGCTTCTCGTACTCCTTCTTTTCCTTGGTCAGCTTCTCCGCCTCCTGCACCAGCTGCTCCTTCTCGTCGAGAAGGTCGGAGTAGAAGAAGTACCAATAGCCGCCGCCGAGCAGGCCCAGCACGGCCAGTAGCAGGCCGACCTTGGCCGAGAGCTGCGTCGACGCGATCCGGTCGAACAGGTTGCCCATTAGTAGTTCACCCGGCAGGTGACGTCGAAGATGACGAACGAGACGTTGAGCCTCGTGTCCATCTGCGGCTGCGTCTGCTGCCAATAGACGTCCGAGAAGAACGCCGACAGCTTGAGCCGCTTGAGGAACTCGGCCACGTCCTCGTCGCTCTTGGCGGCGCCCTTGATCTTCACCGCGTGCGAGTGCTCCTCGTACGACAAGAGCCACACGCGCTTCGGCTCCCAGTTGGGGTTGAACCCGGCGTTGGGATCGCGGCGCAGCTGCTCCTCGTACTGCTCCTTGTTGAAGGTCGGTCCCTTCCCCTTGGTGAGGATGTCGCTCAGCTCGCGCATCAACCAGACCGGCCCCGCGCGGTTGGCCTGCAGCCGCTTGATGGCGTCGCGCTGCCGAATCAGCTCATCGCGCTGCGCCTTGACCACGTCGTAATCGCCGATCTCCGCCTTGAGCTGCGCGATGGCGCGCGACATGGACTGGTTGTCGGCGCGCATCTCGTTGATCTGCGAGAGGCGCGTGCCGTGGAAGACGATGATGCCGACCAGCACCACCGAGACGCTCACCACGCCGACGATCAGCTGGCGAACGCCCTGCTCACGCCGCTTGGTCGCCTTGACCGGCAGTAAGTTGATTCTGATCATAGACGGGCATCCTCGCGGGCGGCGTGTCTCTCCTCGCTGGCTCCGCCAGCTCGTCGAGCACCTGCCCCCGCTCGGAGGCAACTCGCGTCGCTCCGCTCCGCTCGCCGTTTCATTCGAACTTGTCTCCCGGGCTGCGCAACGCCAGCCCCAGCGAGACCACGCCCTGCGCGCCGTGCTCGTGCAGATACGCCGGGTCCGCGCCCGGTCCGTGCGGCACGTTGCGGAACGGGTCCATCACCTCGACCGCCACGCGCGCCCGCTGCTCGATGGCCGACCGCAACATCGCCACCTTCGACGAGCCGCCCGACAGAGAGATCTTGCCAATCGCGGTGTCGGGGTGCGACGACAAGAAGAAGTCGATCGACTTCTGGAACTCGCCCGCCATCTGGTGCGCGGTCATGGTCATCATGCGCGCCACGTCGGGCGAGCCTTCGCCGTCGCCGTACGACACCTTGAGCGCCTCGGCCTCTTCACCCGACACGCCGAGCTGCCGCTTGATGTCGTCCGTGAACGAGTTGCCGCCGGTGGTCACGTCGCGGGTGAACGCGCTGGTGCCGCCGGAGATGATGTTGATGGTGGAGAGCGACGCGCCGACGTTGACCAACGCCACCGTCTCATTCGAGGTTCCGTACGCCGCCTCGAAGCCGTTCTGCACCGCGAACGCGGCCACGTCGACCACCACCGGGTTGAGCGAAGCCTCGCGCGCCACCGCCGCGTAATCGGCGACGACCTCTTTCTTGGCCGCCACCAGCAGCAGCTCCATCTGCCCGGCGGCGTTCTTGCCACCCAGCACCTGGTAGTCGATCTCGACGTCGTTCTTGTTGAAGGGGATGTGGTGCTCGGCTTCCCACGGCACCTGCTCTTCGAGCTCGTCCGCGGTCATCGCCGGGACGAAAATCTTCTTGATGATGAGCGCGTTGCCGGAGATGGCGAGCGCCACCTCCTTCTGTTTGATCTTCAGCCGATCGAGGAGTGCGCGGACCGCGTCCACCACGCCGGAGTGATTGAGAATCGCCCCATCGACGATGGTGTCGGGAGGGACCGGCTCGATACCGAAGTTGAGGAGCTGAAAGCCGCTCCGCCCCTTCTTGATCTGGGTGACCTTGACCGAGCTGCTTCCGAGATCAAGGCCGATACAGTTCTTCGCCATTCGCCGTGCCCCTTATTCCCGAGGGGCACGACGACCGCCGCCGCGCCCCTAGTCTTCCTCTGCGTCGCCGAAGACCATCACTCGATCTTGAGGAACCAGTCCCAAGGCCTCGAGGATCTTCCGCTTGGTATCCATCCGGCAGCTCATTCCGCGCTCGACCCGGTCGATGGTCAGTGTCGAAACCCCTGCTCGCCTTGCGAGCTCAGCCTTCGACATCATCCGTTCCATCCGCAACTTGCGGACGTTGTTCTTGACCTTCTTGGCCGCGCGCGCCGCTGCTCCTAGCTTGGCCTCCTTCTTGTCAGGCTCGCCTTCACGCTTCTTCTCGATGTGAGCGCGCTCGTCGCCCTCTCGTTCGTGCGACGCCTCGTGCTTCTCGGTTTCGTTCTTGTGCGCTTCCATCAACCAGCCCGTTTCGCTGCCCGCACTCGCGAGCTCTGTAGAAGGTTAATCCTTGCCTGCTAGCGAACGAGCACATGATGGGATCGCGTTCTCCTCTGCGTCAAGAGATTCTAAAAAGATACTTAATTAAGTAATCTCAAGTCTCACTTTATCCCACATCCTACCACTGTGTAGGATGTGGTCAAATTTTCTTGCGCGCTACAGGTCGTCAATTCGGTACTCCTTGATCTTGTAGAGCAGCGCGCGATGACTAATCTCTAATATT
>DATBAA010000140.1:0-1966 GCA_036271755.1 Myxococcales bacterium
GAAGACGCCCACGCCCTCGGCCGGGAGCAGCCGCTGCAGCAGGTAGCGATCGCGGCCGGAGTAGCTCTCCGAGCCGTGGACCAGCACCACGATGGGCACCGGGCCGTCGCCCTTGGGCAGCACCAGCCGCCCGGCCAGCTCGAGCGCTCCGCTCTTGAAGGTCGTGTCGGTGATGTCGAAGTCGAGGCGCCGGCCGGCGACCTTGTCGAAGACGATCGTCTGGCAGCCGTCGAAGGAGACGGTCTTGCCGTCGGCCCGGCCGCTGAAGCCCAGGGTGCTGGTGAAGGTGCCGCCGGCCGCCTGGTGAAGGACGCCCAGCGTTCCGTCGAGCCGGTGCCAGCGCAGCTCGTCGTCCGACGGGTCGATGGTGACCAGGCTTCCGTCGTCCAGCCGGTACGCGCCGATGCGGCAATCAGTGGGGCCGATGGGTGCGGCCAGGAGCATGAGTGCGATGAGCATGTCCCCCAAAGGTGACTCAGCAACCGTTGCAGTTTCAAGGGCTTTGACGGACGGCCCGCGCGCGGGCAAAGTGCGCCGCTTCCCCCGTTGAAGGAGCAGACAATGAAGCTTGTTCTTGCAGGACTGATCGCGCTGTCGTTTCCGGCCGCCGCCGCGCTGAAAGAGGGCGACAAGGCCCCCGAGTTCAAGGCCCACGCCTCGATGGCCGGCAAGGAGTTCAACTTCGACCTCAAGGCCGCGCTCAAGAAGGGCCCGGTCGTCGTCTACTTCTACCCGGCCGCGTTCACCGGCGGCTGCAACGTCGAGGCCCACACCTTCTCGGAGAACAGCGACAAGTTCGCCGCGGCGGGCGCCACCGTCATCGGCGTCTCGCTCGACAAGATCGCGACGCTCAACAAGTTCTCCGCCGACCCCCAGTACTGCGCGGGCAAGATCCCGGTAGCGTCGGACGAGAGCGGCAAGATCGCCAAGAGCTTCGACCTGAAGGTCGCCGACGAGAAGAAGGGCGCGAAGAACACCCAGGGCGACGAGATCGGCCACGGCTTCGCCGAGCGGACGACCTTCGTGGTCACCCAGGACGGCAAGGTCGCGGCGACCATCCCGACCCCTCCCGGCACCAGCCCGGCGGACAACGTCACCAAGACCCTCGAGGCCGTGCAGCACCTCAAGAAGGGCTGACCGCTCTCGCCGTCCGGCCGGCGTCGCGGAGGTCCCGCGGCCCGGCCTGACGGGCTCGACCGAGGAGCCAGGTCTCGGGAAGCTCCAGCAATTCGCGCAGCTCTGGATTCCGCGAACTGAACCAATCTGGCCCGGTCTCGCCGAAGTGATGCCCGGCATTGCCGGCGACGTAGCCCAGCGCGTTTCTCACCTCGGCGCGAGTACCCAAGAGGTGCAAGTGATAGTGGTCGGCGAAGATCCTGCCGCCGCGCCGCTTCAAGGTCTTGTTCAGCGCCTTGGCCAGGCGAATGCCCAACCCCTGCATCCCGCGCGAGAGCGACCCATTGCTCTCTGCCTCGACGATCAGGTGCAGGTGATTGCCCATCACCGTGAACTCCACCAGCCGCATCTCGTGCAGCCCGCGCGCGGCCGCGAAGCAGCGGCGAATCACGGCAAACCTCCGCGAAGACCGCAGGCTGGGAACATCGTCCAGCACCCGCAACGTCACGTGCGCCGGCATTGCCTTGTCGAACCGCGGCCGCTCCTTGTGACTGACCATCGCCCGATCGCCCTTGGGCTTCCGGCCCGCGCCTCTCCGCCGGCCACCATGGGTCCGAAACTCAAACGACGTCTGCCGGGCGCGTCTCATGACTGGGGATATATTATCAAGACCAGGGTGTGGATCAGCCACGGAGCAAGAACGAGCAAAATGGCGTGCGCGCGCAGAAGAGGATTGCCAAGAGATCTTGAGAGCGGGAAGCTCCAGCAATTCGCGCAGCTCTGGATTCCGCGAACTGAACCAATCTGGCCCGGTCTCGCCGAAGTGATGCCCGGCATTGCCGGCGACGTA
>DATBAA010000141.1:0-2171 GCA_036271755.1 Myxococcales bacterium
CGCGGCTGCGGCAGCTGCCGACGGGGCCCAAGGAGTACGGCCTCATCCACGCCGACCTGCACATGCACAACTTCTGCTTCGACAACGGGCAGATCACCGCGTTCGACTTCGACAACCTCGAATATGCCTGGTTCGCGAAGGACGTCGCGGTGCTGCTCTTCTATGTCATCCGCGCCGAGGAGCCGGAGCGAAGGCTGGCCGCGGGAGCTGAGTTCCTGGCCCCGTTCCTCGAGGGATACCGCGAGTTGCGCCCGCTCGGACGCGAATGGCTGGAAGCTTTCCCGGATATGCTTGCACTTCAGCGCTCGATGAACTACGCGCTCTTCCATCAATATCGAGATCCGGATCACCTAGACGACTTCGACCGCGATCGCTGGCGGCGTTTCCGCAGGGACATCGAAGCCCGCACGCCCGTTCTCAGTCTCGACTTCGGCAGTTTCTAAAACGCACCAATTCCAGGAGGGATCAATCATGCTGAGCGGAATTCTGGCCATCGCGCTGCTAGGCGCACCGGCGACCGTCGCTGCCCCGACCACCCCCGCTCCGGCGCCCGCGCCGAAGCGCGCTCCAGGCTGCACCGAGCCCGAGCGCCACATGCTCGACTACTGGCTGGGCGACTGGGACACCTTCGAGCCCGAAGGCGCGCTGGGCGAATCGCAGGCGCGCGCGCACGTCGACTCCGTCCTGGCCGGCTGCGTGGTGCACGAGCTGTACGAGCAGACCGACGGGCTCATCGGCGACAGCTTCCTGAGCTACGACTCGGTCACCAAGAAGTGGCAGCAGACCTGGCTGACCAACTTCGGCGGCTTCATGTTCCTGACCGGCACCTTCCAGGGCGACGTGCTGACGCTCGACGGCACCTACCACCTGAAGAGCGGCAAGGATCTGCCGCACAAGATCACCTGGAAGAAGGAGAAGGGCGGCGTGCGCGAGACGGGCATGATGTCGACCGACGGCGGCAAGACCTGGACGCTGGCGTTCGACGTGCTCTTCCTGAAGCACAAGGAAAAGGCCTGATTCAGGCTTTCGCCCAGAGCGCGCCCAAAGCGCTGCTCGAAGAGCTCCGGCTCCCCGCGCCGCCGCCGCCCGGGGAGCACGAGATTGACGTGCAGGTGATGACCTGCTCGGTCTGCCACAGCGACGTGCACCTGCTCGACGGCGACTGGGGCGAAGTACGGCGGCCATTGGTCCCGGGACACGAAATCATCGGCCGCGTCATCCATTCCGGCGCCGGTCATGCGGCGGGCTCGATCGTCGGCATCGGCTGGCAGAGCGGCTGCTGCGGCCAGTGCCTCGCTTGCACCAGCGGACGCGAGCACCTCTGCACCGGCGGCAAGCAGCGCACTTGCGTCGGGCGTCAAGGCGGCTTTGCCTCGCAGGTTCGCGTCGACGGGCGGTTCGCCTTCGCGCTGCCCGAGTCCTTGGACTTGCGCACGGCCGCGCCTCTGCTCTGCGCGGGCCTGACGGTCTTTTCGCCTCTGGAGCGGCTTGGAGCGCGCGAGGGCATGCGCGTGGGCGTCGTTGGAGTGGGCGGGTTGGGTCATCTGGCCGTGCGCTTTGCGCGGGCGTTGGGGGCAGAGGTCATCGCCTTCGATCCGGTGCCGGCCAAGCGCGATCTGGTGCTCTCGCTGGGCGCCGCTGCATTCATCGATTCCAATGGCCCGCTGCCGCGCGACGCCGTCGATCTGCTGCTGGTCACCACCCACGTTTCGCTCGACTGGAGCGCGTGGCTGAAGGCTTTGAAGCTCGAAGGCACGCTCTGCCTCGTGGGCGTTCCGGGAGAGCCGCTGACCATCCCCTCAGGCCCGCTGATGGACGAGCAGAAGAAGATCACCGGCAGCGTCATCGGCAGCCCGGGGACGATGCGGCGCATGCTGGAGATCGCCGCGCGGGATTCGATCGCGCCCATCGTCGAGCGCCTTCCGCTGAGCAGCGTCAACGAGGCGATTGCGCGGGTCCGCGACGGGCGTGCGCGCATGCGCGTCGTGCTAGACGTCGCCTCATGAAACTCGGTTTTGTCCAATGGCCGGAAGGCCTCGTCGCGAAGAGCCCGGCCTGGGAGTCCATCGCAGCCTCGGTGCGCAAGGCCGCGCCGGACATCCTGGTGACCAACGAGATGCCCTTCGGCGCCTGGATTGCGCGGCTCGAGAAGTACGACCGGGCCGTCGCCG
>DATBAA010000142.1:0-5397 GCA_036271755.1 Myxococcales bacterium
GCGTTGTAGTCGCACCACGCCAGCTTGTAGACCGCGAAGGCGTAGAGCTTGGGCAGCTTGAACGAGGCGGCTTTCTCGAACGCCGCCCGCGCGTTCTTCAAATCATTGGAGACGAAGTAGTGCTCGCCCAATTGGACGTAAGCGTCGGGCACGAACTTGCTCTGCGGATGCTTCTGGATCAGCTCGGTATAGTTGGCGACCGCTTCTCTCTTTTCGCCGATCTCGTAGCGGTTGTAGGCGGCGACGAAGAGCACCTCGTCGCGGCGGTCGTAGCGCGGATAATCGTGGAGGATGACCTGATAGAGCTTCAAGGCCTCGCGGCGAAAGCCGTCGCTCTTGGCCGTCGATACTTTTGGCTCCGCGCCCTTCTTCGACTGGCTCCAGGCGGCAAAGGCGTCGTCGTAGTCCTTCACTTCCTGCAGCGCCACGTAGCGCGCTTTTTCCCACCAGAGCTCGGCCAGCTGGAAGTCCAACTCGGCCTTGCGGTCACCCTCGGGAATCTTGGGGATGATGGTCTGCAGCTCTTGAATCAGCTCGTCGCGCTTCTGGTCGGTCGCGGCGTCGCGCGCGACCTCGTTCTGCGACGTCGGCGCCTTCAAGTTGGCGGGCCCCGCCTGCGCTGCCGCCGCGAGCGCCACCGCGAGAAGGAGAATCATGGCTCCTTCTTCGCTGCCCCGCAGGCGTCTTTGATGGTGAACTTGTAGTAGCCGATCTCGTCCGGCCAATACTCGCCGTCGAAGGGCCAATACTCGTGGCCCGACGCCGGCATGGGCGGCCTGCTCAAAACCTGCGTCGCCAGCCGCTGCTTCACGTCCAGGTTCGACTCGAGCAGCTCTTTCTCGCCCTTGGTGGTCTCGAAGCCGACGATCTCCTTCTCACCGTCCAGCACTTCGATGAGGTGCGCCATGTCCGCGAGGCGGCCCTGAATGAACTTGCCGGCCACCTGCGACATCAGCGCTTTCTGCTTGGCGATCAAATCGAGCAAGTCAGGGCCCAGCGGACCGCGCGACAGCTCCTCGTCCGACTTCGCGCGCGCGGCCTCCGCGTCGAGCCGGCCCAGGTAACCGACCATCGCCGCCACCCGCTCGTTCTTCTGCAGATGATGCTGCACGGCGAGAGGCAGCGCAGAGCCACGTTGCACCATCTGCCAATACGCGTCGGTCCCTTCGGTCTTCTTCAAGAGCGCGTTCAGCTGATCCTTCATCGGCACATATTCGCTGTTGAACTGCGCGATCACCTCGCGCACCTGCGGGTAGAGGCAGCGCTGGTGATAGATGACCGCAGTCAGGTTCAACGACTCCGGCGCAAACTCGTCCGACAGGTGCGGCGAGTGCAAGCTGTGCAGCTTCCCCAGCGCCGCGCCCGGGTCGTCGTTCATCAAATCGGCATACGCGCCTTCGAAGAGAGCTTCGTCCCAATGGCGCGAGAAGCGGGGCAGCTGCGCGTATTCGGCGCTGGCCTCGGCAAAGCGCTGCAAGCCATAGAACGTGCGGCCCAGCGCAAGATGAGTCAGCTCCTTCACCCCGGCGAGATCGCGATAGGCGCCGTCCAGCGCAAGGATCTCGTGAAACGTCTGCACCGCCTCGCGCGGCGCCTTGCGCTGCTGCAGCAAGCCTTCGAGATACAAAGCCTGCGCCCGATTGCTGTTGCCCGCGGCCGAGGTGCGCAAGAGCTGCTCCGCCTCGCCGTACTTGCCGGAGCGGTAGTCGAGCAGCGCCAGGTAGTAGTTCACCTTGGCGAAGACGTCGGGCGGAAGCCGCGTGAGCTCCGCGGCATAGGCTTTGGCAAGGACGTTGGGCCCCAAGACCTCGTCGCCCGACTGCTCGATGACCGCGACCGCGCCTTCGATCGCCTTGTAATAGTAGGGATGCTGCGGGCCCTGGCCGATGATCTGCTGATAGTAATAAAAGGCGCCAAAGCCTTGCCCCGCGCGGCTCAGCGACAAAGCCAGATAGTATTCAGCCTTGATCCGGTTGTCGCGCGAGGTGCCCTTCTCCTCCACCTCGAAGAACCCGGCGGCTGCCCGCGCGTTGCGGCCTCCGTTGAAGTCGTCGAGCGCTTTTTCCAAGACGTCGATCTCCTGCGCGCGAGCCGCGAAGGCGCAGCAGATCAGGACCAGGCAGAGGAAGGTTCGCATCAGAAGAGCCAGCTCACGCCGCCTTGAAAGGCGAGGTTGTTGATGACTTCGGCTGAAGGCGTGCGCAGCAGATCGCCCGCCGACGAAGCGTTGGCCGCCGCGATGGCAGGCGTCGAGCCGAAGGCGCTCTCGTTGCAGCCGCCGGAGAGGCCCGTCGCGGTGGTCTTGGCGTTCTCCGCGGCGGCGATCTTCAGCGCGTCGTCATGGTTGCAGCCGTTCACCTTGGAGACGAACCCCGAATAGACCAGGTCGCGCAGCTCCAGCCGCACGGTGAAGCGCTCGCTGACGAAGGCGCGCAGGCCGACGCCCAACGAGCCCATCGGGCGGTAGCCGGCATCGCCAAAGCTGCGGCCGGTGATCTGATCGCCCGAAGGCCGCAGCTGCAGCTGGGTCTTGGCCGCGCCGACGCCCGCGTTGATGTAGACGCCCAGGCGCAGGATCTTGCCGTCGAAGACGTTGAGCTTGCCGTAGACGGGCATCAGCTCCAGGCCCGCCAGGACCGCGCCTTGGAGCAGGAGCGCCTCGGCCGTTTCAGGAGCGACGCTGGCCTTGTTGATCAGCTCTTCCGACAGCGAGCTCTCCCGCGAGACGGGGTACCAGGACACGCTCAGCTGCAGCGCGAAGTTTTCTTTCAAGTGGTAGGCGAGCTCGCCCGAGAGGCCGGCGTGGACGGTGAACTTCGGGTTCACCTGCGCGTTGCCGAAGAGCGACAGCTCCCAGCGCCCCGCTTCGGTGAAGGGCCGCTTCTCCAGCACGTGGATGCGCTCCACCACGGGCTGCTCCTGCGCGGCCAGCGCGGGCGCCGTGAACAGCAGCAGGAGGATCGCTCTCGTCATCCGATGATCCGCCTTCAAAAGAGGAACGAGACGCCGCCGTCGACGGTGGCGATGAGGGCCAGGTAGCCATGCTCGGTTCCCGACGCGGGCACCGTCGGGTCGTTGTCGATCTTGTACGACGAGCCGAAGAGCCACGCCCGCACCTCGGTGCGAATGCTCCAGCTCTGGCCCAGGTAGAAGCGGAAGCCGCCGCCGAACTCGCCCGCCGGCTTGAACTGGTCCACCGTCTGGTAGGAGGTGCAGACGTCCGTGCCGGGCTGGGCGCAGAGGTTCACCGACTCGCGCCGCACCGCCGCGCCGCCCACGCCGCCCAGGAGATAGGCCTGGAAGTGCACCGGGAGCTCGGAGGCCAGGTTGAACTTGCCGTAGATGGGCGCAAGCCGGCCCATGGCGAACGCGCCCAGCCGCAGCTGGTTGTTGTTGGTCAGCTCGTCTCTATGCGGGGTGGCCGTCCGGCAGCTGGTGGTGGTGTGGCAGAGCTCGGCGCGGACGTTGTCCGAGAGCTGCGAGAGGCTGGTCAGGTTGCCCAGCAGCTGGCCGCCGAAATCGAGCCATTCATTGGGGTGCCAGCTGACGTCGAGCAAGAGGCCGTCGGAATTCACCAGCGCGGTGTTGAGCACCGTGCCCACCGAGAGCCCGATCTCCCACTTCGAGGTCATGGTGTGGAGCTTGTGCTGCACCACGGTGGGCGCGCCGTCTGGGCCATAGACGACGCCTTCCGCATGGGCCGCGACGCCGCAGAGGAGGCTGCCTATGGCCAGCAGCAGGGAAGAGCGAAAACGCATTCGGTCGGGAGCTCCGGGGGTCTGACGAGAGAGTGATAGTCGATGTTCGGCGCTTTGCGTAAGCCTCGAGAAGGCGATTGTTGGATGGCAAGAAGTTACCCTGTCGCCAGGGCCGTGATATCGCTTCGGCTCGATGGGCGACCCATCTACCCCAGCCGCCTCCGCGCCGCCGCCGGCCGAGAAGCAGCCAGAGCTCAGCAACGCCCCGCCGCCGCTCTTGGACGGCATCGTCCGCGTCAAGGTTCCGCCCGACAAGATCGCGCCGTTCCTGGCCGGCAAGACGGGCCTCTTCAAGAACTGCAGCAAGGAGACCGTCAGCAAGGTCGCCGCGCTGATGCAAGGCCTCGAGTGCGCAGAGGGCAGCGAGCTGTGCAGCGCGGGCAAGGTGAACGACGGGCTCTACGTGCTCTTCTCCGGCCGCGCGCAGATCCTCTTGCCCGGCGTCGGCGGCGAGCTCATTCCCATCGAGCAGGTGGAGCCCGGCGAGCACTTCGGCGAAGTGGGCGCGCTCCTGGAGAAGCCCAGCCCCTTCTTCATCCTCACCACCGAGCCCTCGCGCGTCCTCTGGATCCCCGCGGTGGTGGCGCAAGGCCTCGTCGCCAACGTGCCGGCGGTGGGCGACGCGCTGTCGCGGCGCATGGCGGAGCGGCTCTCGGCCCTGGCGCTGGTGCAGACCGCGCCCGCGCCGGAGGTGATGACCGACATCGAGGCGCAGCTGCTCCAGGTGGTGGACGCGGTCGCCGCGCAGCAGAAGGAGGACGCCCGGAACGCCGCCCAGGCCGAGGAGCGGCTGGCGGGCGGCGCGGTGTTCCACGAGCTGCGCGACTTCGACCTGTCGCCGTCGGTGCTCTCGATGGTGCCGGTCAAGCTGGTGCGCCAGTTCCGGCTCTTGCCGGTGAAGCTGACGGGCAAGGTCCTGACGGTGGCCATGGTCAACCCGCGCGATCAGGCGGCGCTCGCCGAGCTGTCGCGCACGCTGGTCTCGGTGGAGATCATCGCGGTGGCCATCGGCCTGGAAGACTTCAACAGCGCGCTGGTGCGGCTCAAGCTCGACGACTCGCGCAGCTCGGCGCGCGCCACCAGCGGCCCGCGCATCAACCCGGACAGCTTCAACTTCGAGACCATCACCGAGCGCGAGGACGCCCGCACCGACCGCGCGGCCATGGGCGACGAGGCCATCAAGCTCTTCAACCGCATCATCGCCTCGGGCATCGAGCGCGAGGCCTCGGACATCCACATCGAGCCCACCGCGCAAGGCTTTCGCGTGCGGCTGCGCACCAACGGCGTGCTGGCGGACTGGAACGAGACCATTCCAGCGTCGACCTCGCTCAAGGGCCTCACCGCGCGCATCAAGGTGCTGGCCGGCCTGGACATCACCGAGCGGCGGTTGCCCCAGGACGGCCGCATCGGCCTCTCCACCGGCCGGCGCGAGATCGACCTGCGCGTCTCGACCTTGCCGGCCAACCGCGGCGAGAAGATCGTCATGCGCATCCTCGAAGCGGCCGGCTCGACGCGGCAGCTCGATCAGATCTTCCTCGAGACCAACGTGCTGACCGCCGTCCGCAAGGCGCTCAACCGTCCGTACGGCGGCATCGTCGTCGCCGGCCCCACGGGCTCGGGCAAGACCTCGTCGATGTAC
>DATBAA010000143.1:0-7257 GCA_036271755.1 Myxococcales bacterium
CGCCAGCAGCCGCTCGAACCAGTCGGGCTGAAGCGTCACGTCGTTGTTGATCAGCGCGATGAACTCCGCGCCCGAAGCCAGCGCGGCCCGCATCGCCTCGTTGTTGGCGCGGCCGTAGCCCAGGTTTTCGTCCAGCCGCTGGTGCCGCACGTCGGGAAAGTCGCGGGCGAGCAGCTTTGCGGTCTCGTCCTCCGACGCGTTGTCGACGACGGTGATGCCGACGGGCACCGTCTGGGCCGCGAGCGATCGCAGGCAATCGGGCAAGAGATGCGCGCCGTTCCAGGTCAGGACCACCGCCTGGACTCGTGCTATCTCGTCGGGTGCTTTGATCGACGTCGGCATCAACGCCGCTCCTCTTGCCGCCGTCCGAACGGGCGTGGGCAGGTACATCGAGAGCCTGCTCGAAGCGCTGCGCTCGCAGCCGGAAATCCGCGCCCGCCCGCTCTTTGCAGCCGGCCCAGCGGGCAAGGGTCTGCGCTCGTTGCTGAAGCGGCTGCCGGGCGCGTATGCGCTGGCGGAGCTGCGTCGCGGAAAGCTGCTGGAGAGGGAGCCAGGGCTGTCGCTCTACCACGAGACCAACCACGCGGCGCCCCCGTTTCGCGGGCCGGTGGTGCTGACGGTCCACGATCTCTCGACGGTGCTCCATCCAGAGACGCAAGAGCCCGCGCGCGCCCGCCACTTCGCCTACGCGCTGCTGACGAGGGCGCGCGAGGTGCAGCGCGTGATCGTGCCCACCCAGGCCATCGCGCGCGAGGCCGTCGATCACCTGCGCGTCTCTTCGAGCCGGGTGCGCGTCATCCACCACGGGGTGTCGCCGCGGTTCACTCCTGGTGAAAGCCGCGAGAGGGCCGGCGTGCTCTACACGGGCGACGACGGCCCGCGCAAAGGCCTGCCCACGCTGCGCGCCGCCATGCCCAACGTCGCGGTCTTGACCTGCGCCGGCCCGGGACACGGCTTCGTCACCGACGACGAGCTGCTCGAGCTCTACCGGAGCTGCGCGGTCTTCGTGCTGCCGTCTTTGTACGAGGGCTTCGGGCTGCCGCTCTTGGAGGCCATGGCTTGCGGAGCCGCCTGCATCGCCAGCGACGATCCCGCGCTGGTCGAAGTGTCGGGCGGAGCGGCGCTGCACTTTCCCCGCGGAGACGCCACCGCCTTGAATGCGCTCTTGAACCGCGTGCTGGGCGAGGCTTCGCTGCGGGCAGAGCTGTCCGCGATGGCGATCGCGCGCGCGCGCGACTTCAGCTGGAGCAAGTCGGCCGCGCAGCACGCAGAGGTGTACCGCGAGGCGATCGCTTGATGCGCGTCGCGCTCGTCCACGACTGGCTGACCGGCTTGCGCGGCGGCGAGCGCGTGCTGGAGCAGATCTGCCTGCTCTACCCGGACGCCGACATCTTCACGCTCATCCACGTCCCGGGCTCGTGCGGCGAGATCATCGAGAGACATCGCATCGTCACCAGCTTCCTGGACAGGCTCCCGCGCGAGCAGTACCGGCGCTATCTGCCGCTCTTCCCGCTGGCGGTGGAGAGCTTCGATCTCAATTCGTACAATCTGATCATCTCCACCAGCCACGCGGTCGCCAAGGGGTGCAAACCAGCAAAAGGCGCTTTGCACGTTAGTTATATCCACACCCCCATGCGCTACGTCTGGGACCAGTTCGACGCCTACTTCGGCCCCGGCCGCGCGGGCCTCGCCACCCGGCTCGCGGCCAATCTGGTGGCGCCCTTCTTGCGCAGCTGGGACGTCCGCAGCACGGCGCGCGTCGACGGCCTCATCGCCAACAGCAACTTCGTCGGCGACCGGATCCGCCGCTACTGGCACCGCGAGCCAGACGCCGTGATCTACCCGCCGGTGGACACCGCGCGCTTCGTGCCTTCGGCGGAAGGCCCGGACGACTACGCCTTGATCGTCTCGGCGCTGGTTCCGTACAAGCTGGTCGAGCTGGCGATCAAAGCCTTCAGCCTGTTGGGCAAGCCGCTGATCGTCGCCGGCGACGGCCCTTCTCGCGCCGCGCTACAGGCCCTGGCGGGCCCGACGGTGCGCTTCCTGGGCAGCGTCTCCCACGACGAGCTGCCCCGGCTCTACGCCCGGGCGAAGTTCTTCGTACTGCCCGGCGAGGAGGACTTCGGCATCGCGCCCGTGGAGGCCCAGGCGGCCGGCCGGCCGGTGCTGGCGCTGGGCCGCGGCGGCGCCCTGGAGACCGTCATCGAGAACGAGACCGGCATCTTCTTCAAGGAGCCGTCGGTCGAATCCCTGCTGGAGGGAATCAAGGCCATCGAGAAGCTGCAGGCCGACCCGCAGCGCATCCGCGCCCACGCCCAGCGCTTCGACAGCGCCCGCTTCGGGCCAGAGCTGCAGGCAGCGATCGCACGCATTTCGTCCGGAAAAACACCCAGCCGCTGAGCCGTCCGGGGCTGTGACCGTTGCGCGGCGCGGCGTGTCTTGCTACGCAAGCCCGCGATGTTCAAGCGCCACAACCAGCTCCTGACCGCGCTGCGCGTCCTCCTCGACGCCTGCGTCGTGGCCGGCGCCTTCGCGGGCGCCTACGCCATCCGCTTCGGCTCGCCGCGCACCTGGCCTTTTCCCGAGCTGCCGGAGCGGTCCGACACGCTGGCGGTCTTCATCATCTCCATCGTCCTCTGGCCGCTCTCGTTCCAGGCCATGTCGCTCTATCGTCCGCAGCGGCAGAAGACGCCCTTCGACGAGATGTTCGGCGTCTTCAAGGCCACGCTGGCCGCGGGCCTGGTGCTCATCTCGCTGGCCTACTTCCTGCGCGAGGCCCGCTACTCGCGAGGCATGCTGGCCGTCTTCGCGACCTTGTCCTTTCTGGGCGTCTCGCTCGAGCGCGTCTTCTTCAAGGAGCTGCTCCAGTCGCTGCGCCGTCGCGGCTACAACCTGCGCTACATCCTGGTCATCGGCGCCGGACGGCTGGCCCGGCAGGTGATGGAGCAGATCGACCAGCACCGCGAGCTGGGCTTTCGCGCCGTCGGCTGCCTGAGCCTGACAAAAAAGCGCATCGGCACCAGCGTCGGCGGCGTCGAGGTGATTGGCACGGTGCGCGACCTGCGCAAGGTGATCGGCGAGCGAGGCATCGACCAGGTGCTGGTGGCCTTGCCCTCGCGCTCGGCGCACCACCTGCCGCGCGTGATGGAGGTGTGCGCGGACACCACCGTCGACGTGAAGGTCGTCCCCGACGTCTACCAGTACGCGACGCTCTTCGGCGGGCTGGAAGAGTTCGGCGGCCTGCCCATCGTGAACTTGCAGAGCACCGGCGTCCTGGGCATCAACGCCATCGCCAAGCGCGCCTTCGACCTGGTGCTCTCGGCGCTGTTCCTGCTCCTGCTCTCGCCGCTGATGCTTGTCATGGCAATCATTGTCAAGGCAAGCAGTCCAGGACAAGTCCTCTTCCGCCAGGAGCGCGTCGGGCTCGACGGCCGCGCCTTCCAGATGCTCAAGTTCCGCACCATGCGCGCGGACGCCGAAGCCGCGGGGCCGCGCTTCGCCACGCCGGGAGACAAGCGCACCACCGCCACCGGCGCGCTGATGCGCCGCTCATCGCTGGACGAGCTGCCGCAGCTCTGGAACGTGCTGATGGGCGACATGAGCCTGGTCGGCCCGCGGCCCGAGCGGCCGGTCTTCATCGATCAGTTCCGCCGGCACATTCCGCGCTATCAGTTGAGGCACATGGTCAAGAGCGGCATGACCGGCTGGGCGCAGATCCACGGCCTGCGCGGAGACACCAGCATCCAGAAGCGCGTCGAGTACGACCTCTACTACATCGAGCACTGGTCCTTGCTCTTGGACCTGCGCATCCTGCTGCGGACCTTCGCGGTCCTTTCCCGGAACGCCTACTGATGCTGGGACTCTCCAAGCTGCTGCAAGCCGTGAAGGGCGCACGCCTGGGCGCCATCTTGAACCCCACCAGCGTCACCCCCGAGCTGCGCCACCTGGCCGATGTGCTGCACGAGCAGGGTTCGCTGAAAGCCCTCTTCGGCCCCGAGCACGGCGTGCGGGGCGACGTCCAATATCTGGTGGACGTTGGTGAGGCGCACGATCCGCGCACCGGCATCGTCGAGCACTCGCTCTACGGCAAGGACTTCGCCTCGCTCACGCCCCGCGACGAGCATCTGCGCGATCTCGATTCGCTGCTCTTCGACGTCCAGGACGTGGGCGCGCGCTACTACACCTACCTCGCGACCATGGGCCTCGCCATGCAGGCCGCGGCCCGGAACAAGCTGCGCTTCGTGGTGCTCGACCGGCCCAATCCCATCGGCGGCGTCGAGGTGGAGGGCGGCATCGTCCACGCCGGGTTCGAGTCGTTCGTCGGGCTCTGGCCCATCTCGGCCCGCCACGGCCTGACCGCCGGCGAGATGGCCCGGCTGCTCAATCAGGAGATCAAGGCCGACCTCCAGGTGATCGAGCTTATGGGTTGGAAGCGCTCGATGCTCTACGGCGAGACCGGGCTGCCCTGGGTCATTCCCTCGCCCAACATGCCCACCGTCGAGACCGCGCTCATCTACCCGGGCATGTGCCTGCTCGAGGGAACGAACCTGAGCGAAGGCCGCGGCACCACGAAGCCCTTCGAGCTGTGGGGCGCGCCCTGGCTGGACGGGCAGAAGCTGGCCGAGGATCTGGCGCGTGAACGGCTGCACGGCGTGCGCTTCCGGCCCTGCTCCTTCACGCCCACCTGGGACAAGCACAAGGGCGCGCGCTGTCACGGCGTGCAGATCCACATTACCGACGCGCTGGCGCTCAGGCCCGTGCAGCTGGGCGTGGCGTGCGTCGTCCAGGCGCGCAACCAGGACCCCGCGAAGTTCCGCTGGCGGACCGAGCGCTACGAGTTCGTCGACGACAAGCCCGCCATCGATCTGCTGACGGGCAGCGCCCAATTCCGCGAGCAGGTGGAGCAGGGCGCCGGCGTCTTGGAGCTCTGCGCTGCGTGGGACGGCGAGCGCGCGGCCTTCGCGAAGCGCCGGGAGAGCGTGCTGCTGTATGGGTGAGATAGCCCTCTTCGGCGGCAGCTTCGACCCTCCGCACGTGGGGCACCTCCTGGCCGCCACGTACGTGCTGGCCACCGAGCCCGTCGACGAGCTCTGGTTCGTGCCGGTCTTCTCGCATCCATTCCAGAAGCCGTTGCAAGCCTCGTTCGATCACCGCGTGGCCTTTTTGGATGCCCTGGTGTCCATGGTCCGGGGAGCGCTCGTGAGCCGCATCGAACAGACTCTCGGCGGAGAAGGCCGCACCGTCGACCTGCTGGAATACCTGCACCAGACCCATCCGGGCACGCGCTTCGCGCTGGTGCTCGGCACCGATCTGGACAAGGAGCGGCTCACCTGGAAGCGCTGGGACCGCATCCAGGAGCTGGCCCGCATCATCCGCATCTCCAGGGCAGGCAACGACGGCCCCGAGCCGCGCATGCCCCTGGTCTCGTCGACCGAAGTGCGCGCTCTGTTACGGTCCGGTGGCGACGCTTCCAAGCTGGTTCCCCGGCCGGTCCTGGACGCGATACGCGCGGCCGGGACGTATCGCTGATACTGTGCAAGCTCCCGTGCGCCGACACGTCCTAGCCGCCGCTCTCGCCGCCAATCTTCTCTGGGCTACCGCAGCCCGCGCTGCCGACATTCCCAACCATCCGGCCGATCTCGCCGCGCACTCGCCCGACGTCGCGGCCGAGCCGCCGCAAGAGGTGCCCATCTCGGTGCCCTCGCCCATTCCCGTCGGCTTCCTGATCGCCTGGAAGCCCACGCTGCTGTCGGTGCGGGTCGACAACGGCGCGGGCGGCGTCTTCGGGTCGGACAAGTTCCAGTCGCTGCGCTTTCTCGGCCGCTACACCACCGGCCTCTTCCGCGACAGCCTCTTCGCCCGCGCCGAGCTGGAGGGCGGCGAGTTCCAGAGCGACAGCACCAGCACCACGCTCGGCACCGAGGGCTACGACGTCACCGCGCGCCTCTTGGGCGGTACCGCCACCCGCATCACCCCGGGCTTCGTCATCACCGCCAGCGCCGGCATGATCACCCGCTATCAGCGCGGGCGGGCGGTGGGCGGCGCGCCCAGCATCGGCATCTTCGGCGCCACCTCCAACATCGAATTCGAGTACCGGCTGGGGCCGCTCTTCACCGTGTCGGCCTACTTCGAAGGCGGCCTCGCGCCGCTGCCGTACGGCGCGCAGAAGAACCTGGGCACGCTCTCCGACGCCAGCGAGCTGCGCTTCCGCCTGCAGATCTCCATGGACGTGGGCACCAGCACCGCCATCGACCTGGGCTACGACTTCACCCGCTGGCACGCCGCCTTCTCGCAGTCGAACGCGCTCGATCCCACCGGGCCGGCCAACCAGGCCCTGCTGCTGGAGGACCGGGAGCACGCCATCACGCTCGGCATTCGCTGGAAGCCTTGAAACCAGCCCGAGGCGCCGCTACGGTGCGCCGGTAAATGGCCTTCCCCATCGACAGACCGCGGCGCTTGCGCAGGACCGAGACCATGCGCGCGCTCGTACGCGAGACGCAGCTTGACCCGGCCGACTTCATGCTTCCGCTCTTCGCGGTGCCGGGGAAGGGCATCAAGAAGCCCATCTCGTCCATGCCGGGCGTCTCGCAGATGTCCGTCGACAGCATCGTCGAAGAAGCGCGGACGGCCTTCAAGCTGGGAGTGCGCAGCCTCATCCTCTTCGGCATTCCCGACGCGAAGGACAGCGAAGGCACCGCCGCCTGGGACGAGAACGGCCCGGTCATCACCGCCTTCAAGGCGTTGAAGGACGCGCTGCCGGAGATGATCCTGACGGCCGACGTCTGCCTCTGCGAGTACACCGACCACGGCCACTGCGGGCCTTTAGAGCGCGACGCCCGCGGGCATATCGCCGTAGCCAACGATCGCACGCTGCCTTTGTTGGCTCGCGCCGCCGTGGCCTACGCGAAAGCGGGCGCGGACATCATCGCCCCCAGCGACATGATGGACGGGCGCGTGGCCGCGTTGCGCGCGGGTCTGGACTCTGAAGGCTTCTCGGACATTCCGGTGCTTTCGTACGCGGTGAAGTACGCCAGCGGCTTCTACGGTCCGTTCCGCGAAGCCGCCCAGAGCGCGCCCAAGTCGGGCGATCGCCGCGGCTACCAGATGGACCCGTCCAACATCCGCGAGGCGCGCCGCGAAGCCTTGCTGGACGTGGGCGAGGGCGCGGACATGGTGATGGTCAAGCCGGCGCTCAGCTACCTGGACGTCATCGCCGAGGTGAAGCGCCTCGTGAACCTGCCGGTGGCGGCCTACAAC
>DATBAA010000144.1:0-1987 GCA_036271755.1 Myxococcales bacterium
AGGGCAATTGCAAGATGCCGGCGGGGAAGACCATCTCGTTCAAGGAGCCGTTGTAGTAGGCGTTCACCGTGGGCGGGGTCATGCCCCACTCCTTGCGGTTCAGCGGCTTGCCGATCTTGGCCAGCTGCCGCGCGGATTCAAATCGAGCCGCGGCCAATTGATTTTCGAGCGGCGAGCCGGTGCGGATGTCCATCTTCGAGTAGTCGCGCCACTTGTCCGGGTAGTCGACCTTGTTGAAGAGCTTGTGCAGCTTGTCCAGCGAAGCCTTCTTGCCGGCATCGTCCATCCAGTCGAGCGTGCCCAGGTCGCGCTGGAACGCGGCTTCGATGGAGACGATCATCTCCTTGGCAATGGCCTTGCCCTTCTCGCCGCCGGTCGCGGCCACGAAGCTGCGGCCCAGCGCCTCGCCCAGGGCGCGGTCGGTGGACTCCACGCAGCGCTTCCAGCGCGGCAAGAGCTGCTTGGCGCCGTTCAAGGCCTGGGTGTAGCGGAAGCGCTCGTTGACGAAGTCCTTGCCCAGGGCGTCGGCGGAGAGCTCGACGAAGCTCCACTTCAAGTAGGCCTTCAGCTCGCCGGGGCTGGTCTTCTGGACGACCTCATCCAACGCGGTGAAGAACTCGGGCACGGTCACGTTGATGGGCTTGATCGTGGGCTGGCCGATGGTGGTGAAGTATTCGTTCCAGTCGAACGAGGGCGCCTGCTTCGTCAGGCCCTTGCGCTCGAGGCGGTGGAAGAGCTTGTCCGGATCGCGCCGCTGGATGGGAGTCAAAGACGCCTTGGCCAGCGCCGTCTCCAGCTCCATGATCTTGCCGGCCTTGTCCGCGCCGCCGTCGACGCCCGCCAAGGTCAGCATCTTGCCGATGTGATCGACGTAGAGCGTGCGCAGGTCGGCCGACTTCTTGTCCTCGAGGAAGTAGTAGTCGCGGTTGGGCAGGCCCAGGCCGCCTTGATCGGCAAAGCCGATGACCTGCTTTGGGTTCTTCAAGTCCTGCCGCGCGGAGAAGCCGAAGAAGACGCGCGCGCCGCCGCGGTGAAGCTCGCCCACGGCGTGGGCCAGCGTCTTCTTGTCCACCACCTTGTCGATGCGCTGGAAGGCGTCCTTGAGGATGGCCAGCGAAGCGCTCTCGGCTTTGTCCTCGTCCATGCAGGTCGCGTAGTAGTCGTGGACCTTCTTGGCGAAGGGGTCCGCGCTGGCCTGCAGATCCTTCTCCAGCACGTCCTTGAGCACGTACTGGTTGCGGTCGAGGATCTCGTCGAACGAGCGCGTCCAGCGGGCGCGGTCGGGCGGGATGGGCGTGCTGTCCATCCATTTGCCGCAGGAGAACCGGTAGAAGTCGTTGCAAGGGTTGACGGTGGTGTCGAGGATGGAGACGTCGATGCCCGGGGCCGGCGCGGGGTTGGGCGCGGTGGCGCTGGCGGCTGATTGCGGCGCGGGCGGCGGCGTGGTCTGCACGGCGGCGGGAGGCGGCGTCACCGGGGCGGCGGCCGTGGGCGCGGGCGAGGCAGGAGCGGCGGCGGGCTCGGGCGGCTTCGCGGGCTCCGCCTCGGGCTTGGACGGCGTCGACTTGCAGGAGAAGAGCAGCACCGCGACAATGGCTAGTTTTCGAGTCATTGAATGAGTTCCTTGCTTTAATACAGGAGTTTGTCCGGCGTGATGGGAAGCTCGCGGATGCGTACGCCGGTGGCATTGAAGACCGCGTTGGCGATGGCCGCGGCCGCGCCGGTGATGCCGATTTCGCCGATGCCCTTCACGCCCGCCGGGTTGACGTGCTCGTCCTTCTCCAGCGGCAGGAACTCCGCCACCAGCTCGCCGATGTCGGCGTGCGTCGGGACGAGATAGTCGGCGAAGTCGCGGGACATGATCCGGCCCAGCTTCTGGTCATAGACGGTGCGTTCGTGCAAGGCCATGCCGATGCCCCAGACCATCCCACCTAGAAACTGACTGCGCGCCAATCGCTCGTTCAAGATGCGGCCGGCGGCGAAGCAG
>DATBAA010000145.1:0-3225 GCA_036271755.1 Myxococcales bacterium
CCTTGCGCGCCGAGGCGCAGAAGCTGGCGCTGCGCTGGCTTGCCAACCACTCCGTCGCCAGCCCCGAGCTGGCCGCGACCGCGCTCTACCTGGCCGCGCTCGACGGCGACGCCATGCTCTACGATCGGTTCCTCACCGCCGCCAAGGCCGAGCAGAACCGCCTCGACCGCCAGCGGATCTTGAACGCATTGAGCGGCTTCCGCGATCCCGAGCTCGTGGCGCGCGGCTTCCAGATCTACCTGGGCGACGACTTCGACCCGCGCGAGGCTTATTCGCTGGTCGCCGGCCCCGCCACCTACGCCGGCACGCGCGAGCTGGCGTACAACTTCGCCACCAAGAACTTCGACGCCATCGTCGCCAAGATGCCGCGCGACTTCGGCGGCAGCGTGCCGCGGCTGGGCGCGGGGTTCTGCGATGAAGAGCACTTCAAGGCCATGGACTCGTTCTTCAGCACCCGGGCGCGGAGCTTCGCTGGCGGCGAGCGGCGACTGACGCAGACGTTGGAGCAGATCCAGCAGTGCGCGGCGTTCAAGGCCAAGGCGGCGCCGCAGCTGGCGGCGTTCCTGAGCAAGTAGATGGTTCTGGCCCTGCTCCTGGCGGCGGGGGCTTCGGCGCCCGCCGCGCCTGCGGACGCCCAGGCTTCGCCTCCGGCCGCGGCGGCTTCGCAGCCTTCGGAGGCGGAGACCACGGCCATCATCCGCGAGGTCACGGCGGACGTGGAGAAGCTGCGCGGTCTGCACCGCAAGCAGAATCTCAAGGTCGAGCTGCTCGACGGGCCGCTCTTCCTGGCCAAGGTGCGCGAGAAGGCCCTGGTCGATCTGACGCCGAAGGCGGTGGCGGAGGAGAAGGCGCGCTGGCTGGCGTTCGACCTGGCGCCGGCCGAGGCGGACCCGGCGAAGATCCTGCTCGCGGTGCTCGACGAGCAGGTGGCGGGCTTCTACGACCCGCACGAGAAGAAGCTCTTCGTCCGTCACGACGGCACTTTCCCGCCCGAGCTCTTGCGCATCGTGCTCGCGCACGAGATCGAGCACGCGCTGCAGGATCAAAACTTCGGCATCCCCGATCTGGCGGCGCTGCCGGACGACGACCAGCGGCTGGCGCACAGCGCGCTGCTCGAGGGAGACGCCATGGCGGTGATGACTGCCTACGCGGCGCAGCGCGCGGGCAAGCCGGTGAAGGAGGCCATTGCCCAGAGCGCAGCCGCGATGCTGCAGGTCGGAACAGACGGCTTGACGGGCAACGCCGCGCAGCTCAAGCAGGCGCCGCCGGTGGTGCGCGAGGAGCTGCTCTTTCCCTATGCGCGGGGCTTCGCGCTGGTGGCCGAGGCGTATGGGCGCGGCGGCTGGGCGCAGGTCGACAAACTCTTCGCGCGGCCTCCCGTGAGCAGCCATCAAGTCCTGCACCCCGAGGCGTACTTCGCCGGCGAGGAGCCGCTGGCTGTGCCGCCGCCCGCGCTGCCGCAGGGCGCGAAGCTGCTGGCGCGGGGGCGAATGGGAGAGCTGGGCGCGCGGCTGGCGCTGGAGACGTGCCTGGACCCCGAGGTGGGGCGAGACTTCGTGCAGTCCTGGGCGGGCGACGCGTACGTGGTCTACGAGCTCCACGGCCACGCGGAGTTGATTTGGGAGAGCGCGTGGAGCGCGGGGGTGGCGGAGAACGTCGCCAATCTTCTTCGGCTGTTGGCGCCGTGCTGGTCGGAGCAGAAGGGCGTGTCGGGCGAGGTCAACATCGTGAAGAAAGGCTCGCTGGTCGGCCTCTCCCGAGGCTCCGCTGATCTGGCCGCCATACTCTCAGTTCCCTTGAAGAAGCCTTCGCCAGCACCGGCCTCCCAATAGAGAAAGCGCTACTTCACTGACGGGGCGAGCAGCTTTCGGATGGACGGGAGTCCAACGAACATTCGAGTCGTCGCGTTTGGATCGACTGCTTTCGGCGGAATCTCTGCAAACCCATACTTGGTATAAAATGCTACGGAGCCGGGCTTCGCATCAGTGTAGACGCCCACGCACCCGTAGTTCTGCGCCAGCGTGATGGCTCCGTTGAAGACAACCTCGCGCAGCATGCGGCCGCCGACGCCGCTTCTCTGAAAGCGTTCGTCCGTGGCCATGCGCGCCAGCACCAAGACAGGCGCGTCGTATGACTGCGCCAAGCCTGGAACCTCGTTGCTCAGGTGTTCTGGTTTGACGACTCCGGGAACGATTGTCACGAAGCCGTAGATGAACCCGGGGCCCTCGCCGATGTAGGTGGCGCTGCTCGATCGTCTTTTGTGCTGCTTTGCATAACGGCGAAAGAATTCGGTGAGCTTTTCCTGTCCGGGACCAGCCGTGAAGTCATCGCACCGATCGCGTTCGCTGAGCAGGCGGATTGTGAATGCAGGAGCCATCGGTGCTTACGCGGGCTCTCGCGTGGCATTCTCCAAAGCCGTCCAGCCATCCTGATTCAGGCGGATCTCCGTCGCTATCTGTTGATCGTCCGGGATCGGCTGATCATAGCGCTCTCGGACCTGGCGAATCGCCGCGGCGAGGGCCGCATGCTCCGTCATGAACGTGATGATCTCAGGAGGGGCGGTCTGTAAAACCTCGATCGCTGGCTCCTCGCCGATTTCGCGTCCACGGAGAGCCGAGATGTAGCGAGCCATGAACTCCACAGCATCGTCCGGCTGATCCACGATCGCTGCCTGCATGGCGAGAATGAGCCAGGTCACGGGCAATTTCGGTTCGCCTTGCAGGGCCTCGTTGATCAATCTGCGCGCCGAAGGCCTGTCTCCAAGCTTGAAATACACTTCAGCTTGATTTGCGAGAATGCGCGTTTTCGAATCGACGCTACCCGAAACCGGCTTGGTCAGCGCTTGACGAAAACACTCGAGCGCTTGCTCAAACTGTCCCAGCGCCATGTGACAGCACGCCATGTTGCTGAGCGGGTCGCCGTATTCCGGACCGTAATAAGCGGCGCTTCGATAAGCCGGGAGCGCACCTTCGTAGTCGTCCAGGCGCCACCGGACCTGGCCAAGCAGTTGATAGATGTGCACCCGGAGTTCAGGCGGTGTGGACTCAAGGGCGTTCTTGACCTGAGCACTGATCCGATGAAGAGCCATTGTGTCTATGCGACACGACGGATCACTGAGCGCGGGCCCGTACTCGGCGATCAATTTTTCAACGACGGTGAGCGGAACCGGACCAGCCATGACTATTGTGTCTCGCTTGAGGTTTCCACATCAGTGTACTGCCGTTT
>DATBAA010000146.1:0-11845 GCA_036271755.1 Myxococcales bacterium
GTCCTGCCGGCGATGCAGGCCGCCGGTGCGGGCAACATCGTGGTGATCGGTGCCACTTCGTCCCGCCGCGGCGCGGCGCGGGCGGCGGCGTTCGCGCTGCCGGGCTGCTCCATCTTGAACCGCAGCAGCGCGCGCGCGGAAGCGTTGGCGCGCGATCTCGAGGTCCGCGTCGGCGGCCCGGAAGCGCTGCGGGAGGCGCTTTTGGTGGTGAACTGCACCACTGTCGGGCTGACCGACGAAGCGATGCCGCTCGATGTGGGAGCGCTTCGTCCAGACGCGACCGTCATCGACCTGGTCTATCGCGGCGCCACCGGCGAGACCGCGCTGGTCCGCGCCGCGCGCGCTCGCGGCCTGCGCGCCATCGACGGCTTGAGCGTGCTGGTCAACGTGGCTATCGCATCGCTGGAGATCTGGCTGGGCCGCGCCGACCTGCGCGATCTGTACGAGCCTCTGCGCGAGGCGGCGTTGGCATGAACCGCCTGCGCTTTCTCACCGCCGGCGAATCGCACGGGCCCGCGCTGGTGGGCATCCTCGACGGCCTGCCCGCCGGGCTTGAATTATTGGCCGAGCACATCGAGCGCGATCTGCTGCGCCGCAAGCTGGGCTACGGCCGCGGCGGGCGCATGGCCATCGAGCCGGAGAAGCCGCAGATCCTCGCCGGCGTCCGCCACGGCCACACCCTGGGCTCGCCGCTGGCGCTGATGATCGAGAACGTCGATCACTTGAAGGCCTGGTCCACGCGCATGGCGGTCGGACCCGCCGACGAGAAGGGCAAGACGGTCTCGTTGCCTCGTCCGGGACACGCGGACCTGACGGGCAGCATCAAGTTCGGCCACCGCGACTTGCGCAACTCGCTCGAGCGCGCCAGCGCCCGCGAGACGGCCATGCGCGTGGGTCTCGCGGCCGCGGCGCGGCGGCTGCTCGATGCCTTGGATGTCCGCATCGGCTCCTGGGTCACCTCCATCGGCGCCGAGCGCGCGAAAGACGTCACCGGCCACGACGCGGTCGAAGACGCCGAAGCGCTCGCGCTGCTGGCCGACAAGAGCTCGGTGCGCTGCCTCGACCCCATGGCGGAAGGAAAGTTCCGCGATGTGATCGAAGAGGCGCAGGCGCGGCGCGATACCGTAGGCGGCACCTTTGAGGTGCGCGTCACCGGCCTCGTCCCCGGCCTGGGCAGCTACACGCAGCAAGATCTGCGCATGGACGGCCGGCTGGCGCGCGCGCTGGCCAGCATTCCAGCCATCAAAGCAGTCGAGCTGGGCGAGGGCTGGCGCGGCTCGCAGCAGTTCGGCTCGGAAGTGCACGACCCCATGTTCCGCGCCGGCGGCAGCTTGTGGCGCACCACCAACCACGCCGGCGGCCTCGAGGGCGGCGTCACCAACGGCGAGGCGCTGATCGTCCGCGCGGCCATGAAGCCCATCGCCACCGTCTCCAACGCGCTGCCCAGCGTGGACTTGCTCACCGGCGAGCCCGACAAGGCCCACGTCGAGCGCAGCGACACGTGCGCGGTGCCGGCGGCGGCGGTCGTCGGCGAAGCGGTGATCGCGCTCTGCGTGGCTGACGCGCTCTTGGAGAAGCTGGGCGGCGACTCGATGGAAGAGCTCTACGCCGCGCACCGCCTGGCCTGGCGGCGCGCGCGGCCGTTGCGCGGCCACGTCTACCTGTGCGGGCTGCCGGGCGCGGGCAAGAGCACGCTGGCGCCGCTCCTGGCAAAGCTCCTGGGCCTGGAGAACTTCGAGATCGACTCCTGGATCGAGAAGGCGGCCGATCAGCGCGTGCCCGAGATCTTCGCGGCCGAAGGCGAGGCCGGCTTCCGCAAGCGCGAGGCCGAGGTCATCCGCGGCATCTCGCGCGGTCCGGAAGCGCGCGTGATCTCGCTGGGCGGCGGAGCCTTGCTGACGCGGTCGGTGCGGCTGGCCGTGCGGGCCACGGGGCATCTGTTGTGGCTGCGGGCGCCCGCCGACCTCTGTCTGCAGCGCGCGGGTTCAGGCGATCGGCCTCTGCTGGCCGGCGACGCGGCGGCTCGCATGGCCGAGCTGTCCGCGCAGCGCGAGCCTTTGTATGCTCGGCTGGCGGACGCGGTCATCGACGTGCAGCCCGGCATCTCTCCCGAGCAGCTGGCGGCGCAGGCGGCGGCGGTCATTTTTGCGCTGGAGGCGCAGCGTGCCCACTCTTGAGGTGAAGTTCCCCTCGGGGGCGCGCACAACCTGCGTCATCGAGCCCGGAGTTTTACAGAAACTGCCCGAGCTCTGCGCCGGCGCTGGCCTGAACGGCGTCGCGGGGTTTCTCGTCGATGCCAACGTGCTGCAGCTGCATCGCTCCGTGCTGCGCTCGCTCGAGCCGCGCCTGGGACCGCCGCTGGCGCGGCCCGTGACGGAAGAGCGCAAGGGATTGGCCGAGGTAGAGGCCATGTGCGAAGTGCTCTCGGCGCGCGGACTGCTGCGCGACGGCTTCGTGGTGGCGTTGGGCGGCGGCGTGCTCACCGATCTGGCCGGCTTCGCGGCGGCCATCTATCTGCGCGGGGTGCCGTGGGCCTCGGCGCCCTCGACGCTGCTCGCTCAAGTGGACGCGGGCCTGGGCGGCAAGACGGGCGCGAACCTGCGCTCGGGAAAGAATCTGGTCGGCGCCTTCCACCAGCCGCGCATCGTCGTCTGCGATCCTTTGTTGCTCTCGACCTTGCCTGCGCGCGAACGCTGGAGCGGCCTGGCAGAGGTGGTGAAGTGCGCGCTGCTCGAGGGCGGCGAGCTCTTGGAGCGCTGCGAGCAATCGCTGGAGAAGGCGGCCGACGGCGACGCGGTGGCGTTGGCGCCGCTCATCGAAGGGGCCTTGCGGCTCAAAGCGCGCATCGTCGAGCAGGACGAGCGCGAAGGCGCGGCGCGGGCTTATCTGAACCTGGGCCACACCGTCGGCCACGCGCTCGAAGCAGCGACTCACTATGCGCGCTTTACCCACGGCGAGGCAGTCGCGCTCGGCCTGCGCGGCATGCTCGAACTCTCCCGGGAGATGCCCGATCGCGAACGCGCTTTGAAGTTGGTCGAGCGGCTGCGGGTCGCGGCGGCCGTCTCTCTGGACGCGGACGAGCGCGAGGCGGCGCTGCAGGCGATGACCCGCGACAAGAAGGCCCGCGCGGGTAAAGTGCGCTTCGTGCTGCTGGAGAAGATCGGCGCGCCGGTGCTGCGCGAGGTCGCTCCGGCCGACTGCTCGAATGCATTGGCCGCGGCCGTCAAATGAACATCCTCTTGCTCAATGGCCCGAATCTGAACCTGCTCGGCGAGCGAGAGCCGGATGTCTACGGGCGCACCACGCTCCCCGAGCTGGAAGCTCGGGTCCAGGCGCGGGCGCTCGAGCTGAACGCGAACCTGCGCTCCTTTCAATCGAATCACGAAGGCGATTTGATCGACGAGCTGCACCACGCGCGGCGCTGGGCGCACGGGGTGATCTTCAATCCGGGCGCGTTCACCCACTATAGCTACGCCATTCGCGACGCCATCTCCGGGACGAAGCTGCGCGTGGTCGAAGTCCATATCTCGGACATCAAGAAGCGCGAGGCGTTTCGCGCGGTGAGCGTCATCGAGGACGTCTGCGCGCACCGGATCGTGGGCAAGGGCATTCCCGGTTATCTCGAAGCCTTGGAATGGCTCTGCGCGAGACCTTGAATGCGCATCGTCTATCACTGCCAGGACATCGTCGGTGCGCGCATGGCTGGCCCGGGCATTCGCGCCGTCGAGCTGGCGCGGCGGCTCGCTGCACGCCATGAGGTCACGCTGGTGGCGCCGGGCGCGGAGACGCTGGCCGGCGAGCCGTTTCGCGCGGGGAAGATCTCCGCGCTGAGCCAGGCCGATGCGTTCGTTGCGCAGGGCTTTGGCTTCCGCATCGATCATCTGCTGCGCTTCAAAGGCCGGTTCCTGCTCGACCTGTACGATCCGGTGCAGCTGGAGCAGCTGGCGCGCTTCGGGCCCTCGGCCACCGACGAGGAGCGCCTCGAGCTGGCCATGGTGCGGCGGCGGCTGCGGTATCTGATCGGACGCGCCGATCACGTGCTCTGCGCTTCGCAGCCGCAGCGCGCGCTTTGGCTGGGCTGGTTGGGAGCCTGCGGGCGGCTCGATCCGGAATCGCTGGCGGGAGACCCCGAAGCGCGGCGGCTGCTGGCGGTGGTTCCCTTTGGATTGCCCGAGGCCGCGCCGTTGCGCGCCGGCTCGCCGCTGCGCGAGGCCATCGGCGCGAAGCCGGGCGATCGCGTCGCCTTCTGGGCCGGCGGCTTGTGGGATTGGATGGACCCCGCGCTGGCGGTGCGCGCGACGGCGCTGGCGCAGCAGCAGGTTCCGCAGCTCCGGCTCGCGCTGCTGGCGGGTCCGCGGCCAGGGGACCCGACCATTCGCATGACCGCCGCGGCCTCCGAAGCGCGCGCGGTGGCAGGTCCGGGCGTGCACTTCGTCGAGCAGTGGGTGGCTTACGAAGAGCGCGGCGCGTGGCTGCTGGACGCGGACCTGGCCGTCTCGGCGCACAAGCCTTCGCTGGAGGCCGAGCTGGCGTTTCGCTCGCGGCTGCTCGACTGCCTCTGGTCGGCGCTGCCGGCGGCCTGCACGTCTGGCGATGTGTTGGCTTCCGAAGGAGAACGGCAAGGCTGGGCTTTGACGGCCCCGCCCGGCGATATCGATGGCCTGGCCGCCGCCATGGTGGCGCTCTGCGGCGCTGGGCAAAACGAGCGGGCGCGGGCGGCGGCGCGAGCTACGGCGGCCCAGCGCACCTGGCAGAGCTCGGCAAATGTCCTGCTCGCGCTCCTCGACGGCGAGCCACCGGCCCGGCAGAAGCTCTCGCGCGCCCCCGGCCTCGCCGCCGCGTTCACCCGAAAAGTCCTCCGCAAGTTGTCGCGCTGAGCCAGCCGCGTGAATCCTTCCGTCGACTCTTTCAAATCGTGACTCCGCAGCGGGGGCAGCGCTGAGGGTTGAGCGTGACTCCGCCGTCGGAGCCCGGCTGCATCTTGGCGTAGCGCATGCCGCAGATCGGGCAATCGAGAAGCATCGCGATGGCCAGCAGCAAGCCACAGAGCGGCCCGCAGATGGCAAACGCAATGATTTCCGGCAGGCCCCGGCGAAATTGCGCGAACCATTCTTGTCCGAGCTTCAAGATGAGGAAGGGGAGAAACATCATCGCGAACGCCCCTAAAAGGGACGCGCTGTAGCGGTTCCTCATCTCCCGAAACCGGGCGATGTTCACCGGGTCCTTCGGATCTTTGGCCGGATCCCGAGGCATCAGACGACGGCGAGCAGCACGGCGTCGCGCTGCAGCCGCGCCACCGCGTCGGTCGCGGTGCGCAAGCCAGGTACTTCAGCGGCTGGAACCCGAGCCAACATTCCAATCATTCCCATCGATACCCCCGTGGCATGTGCAATCATAATGGACTTCATCGATGAGTAAAGCCGCGCTGGTGGCCGTTGCGCTCCTCCTCTGCGGCGGAGGCGCGCTATGTGACCGAAGCGAACGCGCCCATGGACGGCGTCACCATTCCACCAGGGCAAGAAGCCGTCTTTGGAAAGGATTTCTCGCACGGCATCGGCCAGCTGGTGGAGCTTGCCCGCGGCGCCGGCGCGAACACGATTGTGCTGCTCTCCCACGGGCGCGGCGTCCCGATTCCCCTCGAGCAGACCAAGGAGCCTTATTTCTTGAAGCCCGACGCTCCCAGGCTCTCTGCCATTCTCTTCGACTGGGACGCTGCCGCCGGCCTCAGCGAGAAGGAGAAGCACGTTCGATTCGTCATCGACCAGCCAGGCAAGGACGGCATCCAAGAGACCATCACCATGAAGGGGAATACGGCCCAGGCGACCATGACCGCCTGGACCAACGGCAACATCTCCAGGTTCGTGAAGGATGCGGTGACGCACGACCTGGACACCGTCTCGCTGCAGTCGTCGAAAGATGCCGGCGGTCTAGGCCAGCGCCGCCCGCAGCGCGCGCACGAACTCGGCGGCCGCCGCTACCCCGCGATCGTGGTGCATCGCCACCAGCGCGCTGCCCACCACCACTCCGTCGGCCTTGCCGCGCAGCTTGGCCGCGTCCTCGGGCTTGGAGATGCCGAAGCCCACCGCCACCGGCACCGGCGAGATCGCGCGAAGCCCGGTCAGCCGCTGCTCCAGATCTGCCGGGAGCGCCGTCCGCGCGCCCGTCACTCCCGTCACGCTGACCGAATAGAGAAAGCCTCGCGCCGTCTTGGCAATGGCCGCCGCCCGCTCGCGCGGAGTCGTCGGAGCCACCAGCGGAATCAAATCCAACTCCTGCGCGGCCAGCGCCTCGCGCAGCGGCTGCGCCTCCTCCAGCGGCACGTCCGGCACGATGGCGCCCGAGAAGCCGCCTTCGCGCAGCACCTGGGCAAACTTGGCGTTGCCCATCGATTCGATGGGGTTCACGTAGCCCATCGCCACCATGGGCGCGCGCAGCTTCAAGCCGGACGCGTTCTTCAACACCGAGCGCACCGTCGCGCCCGAGCCGAGCGCGCGCGTGGCCGCGGCTTGCAGCACCGGGCCGTCAGCGATGGGGTCGGAAAAAGGCAATCCCAATTCGATGACGTCGGCGCCCGCCTCGTCGATGGCCCGCAGCAGCGCCGTGGTGTCGCCGTCGCCGCCCATCGCGTAGCAGACCAGCGCGGTGCGGCCTTCCGCCTTGGCCCGCGCAAATGCATCCAAGAGCCGGCTCATTGCTTTCCCTTCAGCGCACCCAGGATCGTATCCAGATCTTTGTCGCCGCGGCCGGAGAGGTTGATGACGGTGAGGGCGGCCTTGGGCAGCTTGCGCAGCGCGGCCACCGCGTGCGCGGACTCCAAGGCACAAAGAATTCCTTCGGTCCGCGCCAGCTGCTGAAACGCCTGCAGAGCTTCGTCGTCGGTGGCGCTCAAGACTTGCAGCCGCCCCGCGTCGCGCAAGGCCGACAGCTCGGGACCCACTCCTGGATAATCGAGGCCCGCGCTAATTGAATGCGCCTCACTCACTTGCCCGTCTTCGGTTTGCAATAAGTAAGAACGCGAGCCGTGCAGCACGCCGGGCCGGCCTTTGCTGAGCGACGCGCCGTGCTTTCCCGACTCCAGGCCGTGCCCCGCGGCTTCGACGCCGAAGATGGCGGTGGAAGGCTCGCGCACGAAACGGTGCAGCGCGCCAATGGCGTTGGAGCCGCCGCCGACGCAGGCCACCACCTGATCGGGCAAGCGCCCTTCAGCGGCCACGCACTGCAGCGCAATCTCCTCGCCGATGATCTTCTGCAGCTCGCGAACCAGCAGCGGATAGGGATGCGGCCCGGCCGCGCTGCCGATGCAATAGTAAGTATCGCGAACGTTGGTCACCCAATCGCGAATGGCTTCATTCATTGCGTCTTTCAAGGTGCGCGCGCCGGCTTCGACAGGCCGCACCTCGGCGCCGAGCAGCTTCATGCGCGCGACGTTGGGAGCTTGCCGGCGCACGTCCTCCGCGCCCATGTAGACGACGCAGTCGAGGCCCAGCAAGGCGCAGACGGTGGCGGTGGCCACGCCGTGCTGGCCCGCGCCGGTCTCGGCGATGACGCGCTGCTTGCCCATCCGCTTCGCGAGCAATGCCTGGCCGAGCGTGTTGTTGAGCTTATGAGCGCCGGTGTGCAGCAGATCCTCGCGCTTCAAATAGACGCGGCCTTCAATGCCCATGACCTTCGCGAGGCGGTCGGCGCGAAAGAGCGGCGTGGGCCGGCCAGCGTAAGACTGCAGCAAGTGAGTGAGCTCGGCGCGATAAGCCGGGTCGGCCCGGGCGGTGGTCCAGGCAGCCAGGAGCTCGTCGAGCGCGGGGATGAGCGTCTCGGGCACGAAGCGGCCGCCGTAGTCGCCGAAGCGGCCGCGCGCGTCGGGCGGAGTGTTGGGCGGTTCGGCGAAGATGGGCTGCATCTCTTTCATTGGAAGGCCTCTTTGGCGGCGCTCACGAAGGCGCGGACCCGCTCTTTGCTCTTGAAGCCGAGCTCGTTTTCAATGCCGGAGGAGACGTCGACGCCGTCTGGCCGCGCTTGCCGGATGGCCTCGCCGACGTTCTCCGCGGTGAGTCCGCCGGCGATATACAAAGGCGCCTGATACAACTTGCGCGCTTCCGCCGCCAGCGCCCAGGCGAAGCTCTTCCCCGAGCCGCCGGCGGGCCCGTCGAGAAGAATGCGCGATGCTCCGGGCCGCGGCTGCAATGATTCAATGCCAGTGACTTGCAATGCGGCATAGAAGGGAAACAGATCGCTGGTGCTCCAATTGCCGTGCAGTTGCGCGGCGTGCAGTCCGGCGACGCGAATGGTCTTCAAGACTTCGTCCAACGGCGCGTCGAGAAAGACGCCGACGACCGGAACCTTGACCGCCTGGCGAATGGCCGCGGCCATCTCTACCGAGACCTTGCGCTTGCTGCGGTCGGCGAAGATGACGCCCAGCTCGTCCGCGCCTGCCTCGGCGCAGAAGACGGCGTCCTCGACGGTGCGCATACCGCACAGCTTGATGCGTCCGCTCATGCGCCGCCTTCGCCGTGGCCGCCCGATGCGGCCACCAAGGCCCGCGCGGCGGCAGCGGGGTCGGCGGCGGACGACAAGGCTTCTCCGACGAGCAGCATCGCGGCGCCGAGCTCTCGATAGCGGCGCGCATCGGCGGCGGTCTTCACGCCGCTCTCGGCCACCAACGGAGCAATGCCGCGCGCCAATGGCGCAAGCTTCTCGAAGGTGTCGTGGCGCACTTCCAAAGTCTTCAGGTCGCGCGCGTTGATGCCCAAGAGGTCCGGCTCACAGAGCGCGGCTGCGTCCAGCTCGCCCGCCTCATGCACCTCGAAGAGCACCGTCAGCCCCAGCTCGCGCGCCAGCAGCCGCAGATCGCGCAGCAGCGGCGCTTCAGCTGCCGCAGCGATGAGCAGCACGGCGTCCGCCCCGTGCGCGCGCGCTTCGCGAATTTGAAACTCCTCGACGAGAAAGTCTTTGCGCAAGACGGGCAGCGCGATGGCGGCCCGCGCCGCGCGCAGATCTTCCAGCGACCCGCCGAAGCTCTGCCGCTCGGTCAGCACGGACACCAGCCCCGCGCCGCCGCGCTCGTAGGCCTGCGCCAGCTGCGCCGGATCGAGCCCGGGATTGATGGCGCCGCGCGAAGGACTGGCGCGCTTCACCTCGGCGATCAATCCCGTGCGCGGAACCTTGCGCAGCGCGGGCGCGACGGGCAGAGGCAGAGACTGCCGCGCGTGCGCATCCGCGACGGACTGCGCCACCAATCGAGCGAGGTGGCTCATGGCGAGACCCGCTGCGTGAAGGCGATGAAGCGCTCCAGCCGATCGAGCGCCGCGCCAGAATCGATCACCCGCTCCGCCAGCCGCGCGCCGTCGGAGATCTCTTCGCAAACGCCCGCCGCAGCCAGCGCTGCGCCGGCATTCATCACCACCGCGGCGCGCCGCGCCCCCGGCTCACCGCGCAGCACTCCGCGCAGCAGCCCGGCATTCAAGGCCGCGTCACCGCCGCGCAGATCAGAGAGCGGAGCTTCGGTCACCCCGAGCCCCAGAGGAGTGACCTCGAATTGCCGCACCTCAGCGCCGCGAACCTCGCAGACAATGGTGGGCCCGCTGGTGGAGATCTCGTCCAGCCCGCCATGGCCGTGCACCACGAAGGCCCGGTCGCAGCCCAGCTCCGCCAACGTCCGCGCGATCAAAGGCACGAAATGCGCCGCGGGAACCCCGAGCAGCTGCCGCCGCGCCCCGGCCGGATTGGCCAATGGCCCGAGCAGATTGAAGAGCGTCCGCACGCCCAGATCCTTCCGCACCGGCGCCACGTGCTTCATGGCTCCGTGGTGCTTGGGCGCGAAGAGAAAGCCGATGCCGCACTCGTCGATGCAGGCCGCCACCGCCTCGGGCGCAATCTCCGTCTGCGCGCCCAGCGCGGCCAGCACGTCGGCGCTGCCGCAGCGGGACGACATGGCGCGGTTGCCGTGCTTGGCCACCCGCGCGCCACCGGCCGCCGCGACGAACGCGGCCGTCGTCGAAATGTTGAAGGTGTCGCAGCCGTCGCCGCCGGTGCCGCAGGTGTCGATGAGCCTATCCTGCGAGACGTTGACGCGCGTGGCCTTCGCGCGCATGGCTTGTGCGGCTCCGGCGATCTCGTCGGGCGTCTCGCCCTTCATCCGCAGCGCCACGAGCAACCCAGCCATCTGCGAGACGGGCGCCTTTCCATCGAGCATCGAATCGATGGCCGCCGCCGCCTCCGGGCGCGTGAGACTTTCACCCCGGAGCAGCTTCTGCAGTTGTTCGCGCAGTGGCATGGCCCTAAGCCTCGAGAAAATTGCGCAAGAGCGTCTGGCCGTCGGGAGTGAGGATCGACTCGGGATGGAACTGCACGCCAAACACCTTCAGCCGGCGATGGCGCAGCCCCATGACGATGCCGTCGCGCGTCCGCGCGCTCACCACCAGCAGCTTCTTTGGAATGGTGCTCTCTTCCACGACCAGCGAATGATAACGGCCCGCCAGCAGGCCGCGCGGCGCGCCCGAGAAGATGCCGCGGCCGTCGTGGACGATCTCCTCTGCCTTGCCGTGCACCGGCGCCTTCGCGCGCAACACGCGGGCGCCAAAAGCCTGGCCGATGCTCTGGTGGCCCAGGCAGACGCCTAGAAGCGGCACCGGCACGGGCTTGCCGCCGTCGAGGCCGCAGACGCGTTCAATCAGCTTCAAACAGACGCCGGCTTCGGTAGGCGTGCACGGACCGGGCGAGAGCACGATGCGCTCCGGCTTACGCGCGAGGATCTCGTCCGCGGTCATGGCGTCGTTGCGCACCACTTCGCAAGCCGCGCCCAATTCGCCGAGGCGCTGCACCAGATTGTAGGTAAACGAATCGTAGTTATCGACGAGGAGGACTTTCACTGTGTCCTCCCCGCCGCCGCGCCGTAGGCCGCTCCGACCGAGGCTTGAATCTTGGCCATCACCTCGCGCCACTCGGCGTCCGGATCGCTGTCGGCGACGATTCCCGCGCCCGCCTGCGCGAAGAGCCGGCCGTCCGCGCGGAAGAGCGTGCGGATGGCGATGGCCAGCTGCGCGTCTCCCGCGCCGGAGAACCAGCCGACCGCGCCGCCATAAGGCCCGCGCTGCACGCCCTCCAATTCGTCGATGATCTGCAGCGCGCGAATCTTCGGCGCGCCCGACAACGTCCCGGCGGGAAAGGCGGCCGAGAAGGCGTCGACCGCGGAGAGGCCGGGCTTCAAGAGCCCGCTCACTTCGCTGGTCAGGTGCATCACGTGGCTGAAGCGCTCGGTCTCGAGGAAGCGCTCGACCTTGACGCTGCCGATGCGCGCCGCGCGGCCCACGTCGTTGCGGCCCAGGTCGACCAGCATGGTGTGCTCGGCGCGCTCTTTCTGATCGGCCCGCAGCTCGGCTTCGAGCTGCAGATCTTCTTCAATGGTCGCCCCGCGGCGGCGCGTTCCGGCAATGGGACGCACCGTCATCTTGCCTGACGCCACCTCGACCAGCAGCTCTGGCGAGGCGCCGAAGAGCTCTCGCCCGCCGAGGCGCAGATAGAAATGGTAGGGCGCGGGGCTGGCCGCGCGCAAGGTTCTGTAGAGCGAGAAGCCATCGCAGTCGGGCAGCTCGAAGCGTTGCGACAGCACGACCTGGAAGATGTCGCCCGCGCGGATGTACTCGAGCGCGCGCTTCACCGCCGCCTTGAACTGCTTCTCTCCGCCCGCGACCGGCACCGGCACTGGAGCGCCACCCCTGCGGGCCCGGAAGCGCGCGCCGTTGCGCGACTCTGCGAAGAGCTTGGCGCCCAGCGATTCGGCGGCCGGAGTGCGCAGCGCGGGCGGGAAGCGGCCTTGCGCGAAGCCGTCCAGCACGCGAGCCGCCAGCGC
>DATBAA010000147.1:0-3665 GCA_036271755.1 Myxococcales bacterium
CCGCTGCCGCTTCCAGAAGTCTCCCTCGGACGTGAGCAGCCCATTGCCGAGCACGTAGCGCAGGTTCTTGAACCCGCGCGTCTGCTTCCCATAGTTCTTGTTGTTCTCCGCCAGGACCTGCTGCGCGCCCTCGGGCGACGAGACGAGGTGCGCGATCATCGGGCCAAAGGTGAAGCGCACCAGATCGCCGTGCTCGCGGAAGTTCTTCATCAACATCCGCAGCGGATCCTTGCGGACCGCGGGCAAGCTCCCGAGCAGCAGCCCGCCGCGAGGCCCGGGCGCCCTGCGCCCAGCCGTCCCAAACTTCAAGTCCGCCAGACTCAGCATCCTCAGGTTGTATCCTTCATTTCGAGGACGCTGCCAGCGCGCTCACGACGGTTTCGGCGAGAATGAAGAGGCGATTCGGTTGCGCGGCGAGAGCGACGAAGCCACGGGCTTGGTAAAATCGAACGGCCTTCTCGTCCTTTGCGTCAACGAGGATGGCATAGGCCGCGATCGATTCGGCCGCGGCCAGGATCGCGCGAAAGGCGTGGTTCAGCAGGACACCACCGATACCTGTTCCTTGGGTGCGCTCAGCACGGGCGAGCCTGCCAATCGAGGCGGCTGGGATCGCGCTGTAGCGTGGAAGCTTCCGCGCGAGGCTCGCAGGCAGGCTGTCCAAGGAAATAGTGAACATGCTCAAACTATAAAATCCGACGATTCCGTGCTCATCGAGGGCGACGTAAACCTGGGCAATGCGGCGCCGCTGGTCTTGCGAGGCGCGCGTCTTGAACCAATCGTCGAGTTGCAGCGCTCCAGACTGGAACGACCGGCGATCATGCTGATGGTCGAGTAACTCGAAGCGGATGGTCAAGGCGTCGTGCGAGTCAGCGCGGCGTAACGTTTGAAGTCCGCGATCAGCTTCGCTGTCGGCTTCGGCGGGTTGGCGACTGCCTTCAAGAACGCTTCACGGTCCGCGCCTCGGAGCACCATCCGTTCATGCTCTTCGAGCAAGCGGCGCGCGCCCTCATAAGCCAGATCACCCGCGGCGAGTCCGGTGACGGCCGTGGCTCTCTCGATAGTCTTGCGTACCGTAGGCGTGACGCGCATTTCCATGCGGGCAGTCTTGCGCTCACGTCCTTGCTTTCGGGCCGGTGACGACATCGCATTCATTGTACGGCGAAACCACGTACAGTCAAGGGCGGGCTTCGCATCACGCTCGCAAACAAAGCGAGCGGCCGCGGCGACTGCTCGTTAAGTAGCGCCGCCTGGCGGGGATGCACAGCTTCCCCATCCGCAAATCGACAGGAGCGTTTCATGGCGAGCGAAGTGAAAGCAGACGCGAAGGCGAGCGGGACGTTCTCCATCGGCGGAGACCTGAGCGTGCACCGCCTGGGCTTCGGCGCCATGCGCATCGTGGGCAAGGGCATCTGGGGCGATACGGACGACCTGCCCGGCGTGAAAGCGACGCTGAAGAAGCTGCCGGAGCTGGGCATCAACCTCATCGACACCGCCGACAGCTACGGCCCCTTCTACAGCGAAGAGCACATCGCCGAAGCGCTGCACCCGTACCCCAAGGGCCTCGTCATCGCGACCAAGGGCGGGCTCGCGCGAACCGGGCCGGACGTCTGGCTGCCGGTGGGCCGTCCCGAATATCTACAGCAGTGCGTGCACATGAGCCTGCGGCGCTTGAAGGTCGAGCGCATCGACCTCTGGCAGCTGCATCGCATCGACCCGAAGGTTCCGCGCGACGAGCAGTTCTCTGCCATCGCGGAGCTGCAGAAGCAGGGGCTGATCCGGCACCTGGGCATCTCGGAGGTCTCGGTCGACGAGATCAAGGCCGCGGGCAAGTTCTTCAAGGTCGCGACGGTGCAGAACCTCTACAACCTGGTGAACCGCCAGAGCGAAGCGGTGCTCGACTACTGCACGGAGCAGAACATCGGCTTCATTCCCTGGTTCCCACTCGCGGCCGGCTCGCTGGCAAAGGAGCACTCCGCGCTCGGCGACATCGCGAAGCGGTACGAGGTGGAGCAGGGCGCGGTGGCGCTCGCGTGGCTCTTGAAGCGGAGCAAGGTCGTCCTGCCCATTCCGGGCACCGGCAAGGTGAAGCACCTCGTCGAGAACACGCGCGGCGCGAGCCTGCAGCTGACCGACGACGAGTTCAAGAAGCTCGACGAGCAGGGCCGCGCGGAGTGGAAGAAGGCGAAGTAGCCGCTCGCGGGCTCACTTGCCGGTGTGGCCGAAGCCGCCGTGGCCGCGGCCGGTCGGAGGGAGCGAGACTCCTTCGAGCAGCTCGGCGTGCTCCACCGCGGCGATGACCAGCTGCGCGATGCGATCTCCGCGGGCCAGCGCGACCGGCTTCTGCCCCAGGTTGGCGAGGATGACGCCGACCTCGCCGCGATAGTCGCTGTCGATGGTCCCGGGAGTGTTCAGGCAGGTCACGCCGTCTCGCAGCGCGAGCCCGCTGCGCGGACGCACTTGCCCTTCGAAGCCGGCGGGAATCGCTACGTGCAGCCCGGTCGGAACCAGCGCGCGCTCGCCGGGCGCGAGGATCACCGCGACGTCCGCGCGCAGGTCGAGGCCGGCGGCGCCTTCGGTCGCGTACGCGGGCAGGGGCAGCGGCTCTCCGCGAGCAGGCGTGACGCGCATCAGATCGATTCGGACGGTCATGAGGCCGCGGAAGATACTGCGGATGCCTGCGCCCCGTGCGCGGCAAATGCGGCAGCATGCCCCTTTCGCAAGCGCGCGCTTCGTGCGACTAGCGAGCCATGGACGTGGCCATCGCTGGCGGCGGACTGATCGGGCTCTCGAGCGCGCTCGAGCTGGCGGAGCGCGGGCTGAAAGTGCTCGTCGTCGACGCGCAGGAGCCCGGGCAGGCCTCGTGGGCCGCGGCGGGGATCCTGGGGCCGCAGTCCGAAGCGCACGAGCCGTCGCCGCTGGTCGAGCTCTGCACGAAGTCGTACGAGCTCTATCCGCAGTTCGTCAAAAAGCTCGGAGCTGACTGCGGCTTCCGCCAGAACGGCACGCTGCATCTAGCCTTTTCCGAGAGCGAAGCCGACGAGCTGCAAGCGCGCCGCAAGTGGCAGACCGAGGCAGGCCTGCGCATCGAAGAGCGAGAGCACGAGAGCGCCAGGCTGGCGCTCTTCTTTCCCGACGAAGGGCAGGTCGACAACCGCAAGCTCGTGCAAGCTTTGCGAGCCGCTTGCGAGCGCGCCAAAGTCATCTTCGCGAAGCGAACGTTGCACTCGCTCAAAGACCTCCAGGGAGACGTCAAAGTCCTCTGCGCCGGCAGCTGGTCAGGCAAGCTCGCCAGAGTCGACGTCGCTCCGCAGAAGGGCCAGCTCCTGCTGCTCGACGAGCGCGCTCCCGCCCAGGTCATCTTCGGCGGCGGCGGCTACGCGGTGCCCCGCAACGGCCGCACGATCATCGGGGCCACCTCGGAAGACGCGGGCTTCGAAGCCGCCACCACAGCCGAGGGCCGCGAGCTGCTGCTGCAGGTCGCGAAAAACCTGGGCTATGAGGGCCGCGTGCTCGACCAGTGGGCCGGCCTGCGCCCGGTCACTCCCGACGGCCTGCCCATCCTGGACAAGCTCAAGGACGGCGCCGTCGTCGCCACGGCCCACTACCGCAACGGCGTGCTGCTCACGCCCATGACGGCCCGCGTCGTAGCCGCGCTGGTCCTGGGC
>DATBAA010000148.1:0-3666 GCA_036271755.1 Myxococcales bacterium
ACCGCCGCGAACTTCTCCACCGACGTGCAGTAGACGTTGCATTTGAGGACGTTCTGCAGCGACGAGCCCGCGGTCTCCAGACAAAGCTTCAGCTGCTCGAGCACCAGCGCGGTCTGCCGCTCGATGCCGGCGTCCTTGACCACTTCGCCGGTGGCCGGATCGAACGGCGGCAACCCCGAGACATAGACGGTGCCGTTGCTGCGCGTGACAACCGAGGTGGGCGCCTTCCACTTTTCCAGCCAGGTGGACAGCGGCTCGACGCGAACGATCTCTCGTTTCATTGCAGTTCCTTGAATGATTTGATCAGCTCGCGGCGCATGATCTTGCCGCTCGAGGTCTTGGGCAGATCGGCCACGAAGCGCACCAGGCGCGGCCGCTTGTAAGCCGCGAGCCGGCCGTCGGTGAAGGCGATGATCTCCTGCTCGCTCGCCGACGCGCCCGCCCGGAGCACCACATAGGCGCAGGCCAATTCGCCCTTGGCTTCATCGGGAACAGGCCCGGCCGCCACCATGGCGATGGCCGGATGCTCGGCCAGCACGCGCTCGATCTCCGCCGGATAGATGTTGTAGCCGCCGGTGATGATCATGTCTTTCAAGCGGTCGACCACGAAGATGTGGCCGTCCTCGCTGGCATAGGCCAGATCGCCGGTGTGCATCCAGCCGTCGGCCTCGATGGTCTCCGCGGTCGCCCGCGCGTTGCCATGATATCCGTTCATGACGATTGGCCCGCGCACCATCAACTCGCCGGCAACGCCCGGCGGCGCGGTCTTGGCGGTGCTGGTGAGATCGGCAATGCGGCATTCAATGCCCGGCAGTGAGACGCCAATCGAACCGGGCACGTTGGGCGCGTGCAGCGCGTGCGTCGTCCCCAGGCCGCCAATCTCGGTCATTCCCCAAAGCTCGAGCAGCGGCGCGCCGCTCACCTTCTGCCAGCGCTCGATGGTGGGAATGGGCATGGTCTGTCCGCCCACCGTGCACCGGGTCAGCGACGAAAGAGAGGCTTTCGGCAGCGCCGGGTCCGCGAGCATGGCCGCATACATCGCCGGAACGCCTTCGAAGAGCGTGGCCTTGTGCTTGCCGATGAGCAGAAGCGCGGTCTCGACGGTGAAGCGCTCCATCAGCACGACGGTGCCGCCGGCCAGGAACGTCCCGTTGATGACGACGTTTCCATAGACGTGCGGCGCCGGCAGCGAGGTGACGACGACGTCCTGGTGGACGCGGCCGTGCATGGTGGCGGTGAGCGCGCAGTTGAGCAGGATGGCCTGGTGGCTCTGCATCGCGCCTTTGGGATAGCCGGTGGTTCCCGAGGTGTAGCCGATGGTGCAGGTGTCGCGCGGCTTCGGCGGTACGGCGCCGACGTAGGACGCGTCGCCCTCGGCGAGGAGGCTCTCGAAGGCCGTCGCGGGCGTCCCCGGATCGAACGAAGCAATGGTCGTGAGCTGCGGCAGCGCCGCCGCGAGCTCGAGCGCGGCGGCCACTTTGTCGCCGCCGGTGAAGAGCGCCACCGACTGGCAATCTCGCAGCACGAAGCCAAGCTCGCCGGGCGTGAGCATGACGTTGACCGGGTTGACGATGGCGCCCGCCTTCAGCGCCGCGTGATAGGCGACGATCCATTCCCAGCGATTCTGCGAATAGAGCGAGACGACCTGCCCGGGCTTCACGCCGCGCTTCACCAGCGCGGAGGCCAGCTGGCTGCTCAGGTCGTTCAGTTCCTTGAAGGTCAGCGTCCGGGTCGCGGTGATGAGCGCGGGGTGGCCGCCGTGCAGCCGGGCCGACCGCGGGAGAATGTCTCCGGGACCGATCATGGTTCACCTCCGCTACAATGGTTGCCGTGACGGAGAAACTCTACCTCGAAGACCCCTACTTGCGCGCCTGCGAAGCCGAGGTGGTCGCCGTCGAGCCCGGCTGGGCCGCGCTCTCGCGGACGATCTTTCACGGCGGAGGCGGCGGACAACCGCCCGATCGCGGGCAGATCGGCGGCTTGGAATTGCTGGGGCTGCGTGAGGACGGCGGCCACATCTGGCACCAGATCGACGGCGTGCTCTCCGGCCGCGTGGAGCTGCAACTGGACTGGGCTTTTCGCCACGCGCTGATGCGCGCGCATGCGCTGATGCACGTGGTGAATACCATCGCGCGCGATCACTTCTCGGGCGTGATCACCGGCGTCCAGCTCGGGCCCGAGCAGTCGCGCATCGACTTCCGCCTGGGCGGAGGCTTCGCGCGCGAACAGCTTCCACGATTCGAAGCGCTGGTGAACGAGGTGATCGCGCGCGATTGTGAAGTGACTTCGTCGAGCATCAGCGAGGAGGAGTTCAAGCAGCGCCCCGAGCTGATTCGGACCTTGAACGTCTTGCCGCCGGTGGTGAACGGCCGGGTGCGCATCGTCGAGATCAAAGGCTTCGACGTGCAGGCCTGCGGCGGAACGCACGTGCATTCGACGCGGGAGATCGGTGCCGCCAAGATTGAGAAGTTCGACAACAAGGGCAAGGAGAACAAACGCTTCTATTGGCGGCTCTCGCCGTCCGTGCAATGAGCAGGCATGTCTTCGGAACGCGCCGCCATGGTTGCCCGCGAGCTGTCGCTGCCCGCTCCGGCGGTCGCGCGTACGCTCGAGCTTCTCGACGGCGGCGCCACGGTTCCGTTCGTGGCGCGCTATCGCAAAGAAGTCACCGGCGGGCTCGACGACGGAGCCATCCAGCGCATCCACGAGCACGCCGCGCGGGTCGATGCGCGAGAGGCGCGCCGGGCGACCATCCTCGAATCCCTGCGCGAGCAGAACGTGCTGACGCCCGACCTGGAGCGAGCCGTTCGCGCGGCCGCGACGCTCCCCGAGTTGGAAGATCTCTATCTACCTTACAAGCCGAAGCGCCGGACGCGGGCGCAGACGGCGCGCGAGCGCGGCCTCGAGCCGCTGGCGACGCTCATCCTGGAGCAGCGGCAGGCGGCTTCCCGCGAAGAGCTGGGCAGAAAATACCTCGGGCCTGAATTGCCCGATCTGGACGCGGTCTTCCAGGGCGCGCGCGACATCATCGCCGAGCAGGTGGCGGAGCGCGCGGACATCCGCGCCGGGCTGCGGCGCATCTTCGAAACCAAGGGCGAGCTGACGGTGGACGCCGCGCGCGGCAAATCGGCCGCCCCGGAGTTGCAGCACTATCGCGATCACTTAGGTCGCCGTGAGAAAGCCTCGAAGGCTCCCTCGCATCGCCTGCTCGCGGCCGAGCGCGGAGAGGCCGAAGGCGTGCTGCGGGTCCGCGTCGAGATCCATCCGGTCGAGGCCGCGACTACCGTGCGCGCGCGCGTGGTCCGCTCTGGGGCTCCGCCCTTGCTCGCTCGCGAAGTAGGCGTGGCGCTCGAAGAGTCATTGGATCGGCTCTTGCTGCCTTCATTGGAAAGTGAGTTTCGCCGCCAATTGAAAGAGCGCGCGGACGAAGAGGCCATTCGCGTCTTCGCGCAGAACCTCGAGGCGCTTCTATTGTCGCCGCCGCTGGGCGCGGTGCCGGTGCTGGCCATCGACCCCGGACTGCGCACCGGCTGCAAAGTGACCATGCTCAGCGCCGAGGGCGACGTGAAGGCGCTCGCGACGATCTATCCGCACACCGGCCAGGAGAAAGAAGCCGGGGCGGCAGTGACTTCATTGGTTCGCGCGCACTCGCCGGCCGCGATCGCG
>DATBAA010000149.1:0-3802 GCA_036271755.1 Myxococcales bacterium
CTATCTCGGATACTCGTTCGGCATATCGAGCTGCCCACTCCTGGATAGGCCCGATTGCTCCGGGCATGCGATCGCCTTCGGCGGCCAGGCCAGATATTCGTTCTCGCCTGGAAAGTTCTCCGTAGGCCCTTATGTCGCTGCAACGGTTTCGCCAGCTGTTTCCGGATCATCCACGCAACGAGGCAACACCCAAAGCGACAGCCTGGGAGGAGGCTACCTCACCGCGGAGGTTGGCCTGCGCATCTCATTTTCGCCCTGAGCTTCTGCGTCTGAACGGCAGCTCCCAGAACCGGTGGATGGCGAGCGAAAGCAAGATCAGCAGCGCCAGATAACCCCAGAATGCCAGGTCCCAGCGGGCTACGGCGGCCGGCGCCAGCCGCTTGAGCGAGCCGGTCACGTAGATGAACATCGGCTCCTGCATCACGTAGAGCGCGTAGCTTGCGTTGCCGAGCATTCGCAGCGCGCTGGTGGAGAGCAGCTGCGTCAGCAGGCCGCGGCCACGCGCGAGCTGCCAGACCCAGAGCGCCAGGAGCGGCGAGAGCACGCCGCCTTCGACGAAGAAGCGAGTCGCGAGGCGGACGCCGAAGATCCGCTCCGGGGCTCCGGCGCCCAGAGCCCAGGCGCAGGCGATGGTCACGCAGCAGAGCGCAGCCTCACGCAAGGTGTCCCTGCCGGGCGAACGAGCCCGCGCGGGCGTTGCAGAGAGCGCGTGCCCCACCGCGATGCCCATCAGGAACTCTGGTAGCCGCAGCGGCGGAAAATAAGAGAGCGCCCGGCTGAGCATCTCTCCCGTGCTGACATCGCCAAGCAAAGCCCAGAAAGACCGGCCCGGCACCAACCTCGCGTGCAGAAGCAAGACGACAACCACCGGCGCGACGAGCCCCAAGAGCCAGGCCAGCAGCGTCCGGCGCCAGGGAAAGCCGGGTTTCTTCGTATGCAACCGGCCAACGACTCCCGGCCAGAGCGCATAAAAGAAGGCCTCGCAGGAGAGCGACCAGGCAGGGGTATTCAATCCAACCGAGATAGGCGGCCAGAACGCTTGCAACAAGAGCGCGCACGCGGCGACAGCGATCACGATTTGGAACGTCGCCTCCGCCCCCCCGTGCAGGACCATTTCGCGCTGCGCGAACGACGGCAGCGTGAAGGCCAGGGCAAGATAGTAGACGGGCAGAATGCGCCTCGCTCGCCGCCCCCAGAACTTGCCGGCACCGCTCAAGGGTTGGCCGGCTTCGTCGGTGCCGCCCCAGGTCAAGACCGTGCCGGAGAGCACGTAGAAAAAGCTGACCGCGGCCGGCCCTGCCTTGGAGAGGACGACGAGCGGCGGCGAGAGCGAGCGTGCGCCGTAGTGGAAAATGACGATGCTCACCGCGGCGAAAAACCGGGCGCCGGTCAGCGCGGGCAGCGACGCTCGGTTCACCCAGCGACCCTACCTCAACGGGCTTCGGTGTCTCCTTACGCGTCCGGCGTCAAATCGTCAGACCCAGGAATCCGGCAAGAGCTCCGCGACGGTCTTGCTCGATTCGTTCGGGAGCAGGACTCGCGCTGCCGCGATCAATTCCTGATCGGAGCTCATTGAATTCCTATACCAGCCCTCTTCTTCCGCTGATACGCCGCCAGCAGACGTTCGCCTTTTTTCGCAATCCGGCGCGCGGCGGATTGCGTCTTGGGCACGGGCTCACCCCACGCTGCCGCGGTCTTCGCGAAGCGGGTAGGACGACCCTGCTTGTCTTTGAGCGCAGGCAGCACCTTCCGCCCATAGAAGCGCCGTGCCCAGGAACCCTTCCGCCGCATCTCTTCCGGCGTCATCTCCTTCTGTGCTTTCTTGACGCCCGGCTTGAGCTTCGCGCCCTCCTTGCGCGCGAACTCGCGGCGTCCGGCCGCGGTCAGGCCGCCTTTCGGGTTCTTCGTGTTCATTGGCGAAACCTAAGCATGGACCAGATGCGACAGCTTGCCCGGTCGTTCGAAGCTTGACCGGGTCAGCCATCGGCGCTCGGCTTTGCAGAGGCTGATTCAGCTTTGGCGAACCCGATCGATGGCTTTCGAGAGCGCGGTCAGCGTGAATGGCTTCGCCAGGTAACCGTCCATGCCCGCATCGTAGAGGCGATGCTGCTCCTCCTCGCCGACGTGCGCGGTGGCGCCAACGATGGGCAGCCGGGGCAGCTGCTCCGCCGCCTCGCGCGCGCGGATGCGGCGCGCGAGCGCCACGCCGTCGAGGACCGGCATCTCCACGTCGGTCAAGAGAAGGTCGTACCGCTTCTCTTGCAGCAGGGCCCAGGCGCGCCCGCCGTCCTCGACGATCTCCGCCTGGTGTCCGAGCCGGGTCAGCATCATGCGCAGCACCGTCTGGTTGATCTCGCTGTCCTCGCAGACGAGCACCGAGAGCCGCTGCGTCCCCCGCTCGACGAACGCCTGCGCGGGCGAGGAGCTAGCGGGAAGCAGCTCTTCGGGCCCCGCGGCGCTGGAGCGCGGCTCGTCCAGCCTGCAAGTCACCTGGAGGCTGAAGCTCGTGCCGCGCCCGGGATCGCTTTCGACGCTGACCCCGCCGTCCATCAGGCGCGCCAGCTCGCGCACGATGGCCAGGCCGAGCCCGACGCCTCCGAGATTCCGGCCGTCCGCCACGTCGGCCTGGACGAAAGGTTCGAAGATCGAGGCGAGCTTGTCCTGGGGGATTCCCTGTCCGGTGTCCGCGATCTCGATCGTCAGACGGTCCGGGCTTCCGGCCGCTCGCAGCCGCACGCGGATGCTGCCCTGCCGCGTGAACTTGAGCGCGTTGCCCACCAGGTTGAGCACGATCTGGCCCAGGCGCACGCTATCGCCCACGCGCGCTTCGGCGATGCCTGGGTCGGCCTGGGCAGTGAACGCAATGCCCTTCCCCCGGGCTTGCGCGGCCAACGGCAGCAGCACCTCGGTGAGCGCTGTGTGCAAGAGAAACGGGCGGCTCTCCAACTGCAGGGCGCCCGCGTCCGCGCGGGAGACGTCGAGGACGTTGTTGAGAATGCCGAGCAGCGCGCGCGCAGACTGCTGCGCCATCCGAATCTGCTCGTGCACTTGCGGCGAGGCTTCGCCTTGGTGCGCCAGGTCGGCCATGGCGATGACGCCGTGCAAGGGCGTGCGCACCTCGTGACTCATGTGCGCGAGGAAGCGGCTCTTCACCGCGTTGGCGCGGCCCAGCGACTCTGCCGTCTCGGCGAGCTCGCGTGCACGGCGATCGGCGACGCGGCGAAAGCTGCGCGTGACGGCAAGGAGGAGCACGACGAAGAGCAACCCCGACATGGCGCGCTCGAGCGCTGGCTCGCCGACGGCGTTCTCCACCTGGATGTACGGCTCGAGCAGCGCGGTCGCGGGGACGAGCACGATGGTGACGCCCGACCAGAACAGCGCCTCGCCCCGCCGGCCCAGCAGGACCACCGAGAAGCCGACCAGCGTGAGCCACCACTTGGAGGAGCTCAGCCCGTAGGCGCAAGGCACGAGCAGCGCCATGGTCGCGACCGCGGCGGTGACGTGAACGGCGACCTGGACGCGCCGCGCCCGGTCGTTCCGCCGCCAGAGATGCAGCAGCGCGATGGCACAAGCTCCGGCGGCGTTGGCCCACCAGGGCGTGGCCTTGCCGGTGACGAGCGAGACCGCGAGGCGGAAGACGGCGAAGACGACACAGGTGGCGAAGACGGCCGCCATGCCGATGTCGAGGAGCCGCTCGCGCTCTCCGACAATGTCCTGCCCGGTCTCGCCCTGCGCCACCCGATCCAATCGGCCGATTCTGCCTTTGTCTTCAGCATCGACCAAGTTTTCCCCAAAAAGGTGA
>DATBAA010000150.1:0-7943 GCA_036271755.1 Myxococcales bacterium
CAGCGTGCCGCCCTGGGCCTGCTCGAAGCGCCCCAGGCGGCGCGCGTTGGCGCCGGTGAACGCGCCCTTCTCCGCGCCGAACAGCTCGCTCTCCAAGAGCTGCGCGGGAATGGCGGCGCAGTTCACCGCCACGAAGCGGCCCTTGCGGCCCGAGGCGAGGTGCAGCGCGCGCGAGACGCGCTCCTTGCCGGTGCCGGTCTCTCCCTCGATGAGCACCACCGAATCGCTGGGACCCGCGCGGGCCACGAGCTTGCGCAGCTCTGCCATGGCCGCGCTCTCGCCGATCAGGTTGCCAGGCTGGGCGAGCGCTTCCCGCAGCCGCTCGCGCTCGTCCTCGAGATCGCGCAGCGCCAGCGCGTTCTGCAGCGCGGTCAGCAGCCGCTCCGCCGTGGGCGGCTTCTCGACGAAGTCGGTGGCGCCCAGCTTCAAGGCCTGCGCGGCTTCGCCGGGAGTGGCGTTGCCGGAGAGGACAATCACCGGCGCCAGGAGCGGCCGCGGCAGGCGCTTGAGCAGCGAGAGGCCAGTCTCGCCGGGCATCTCCAGATCGAGGATCACCGCTGCCGGCGGGTTCTTGCCGATGGCCTCGAACGCCTCGGCGGCGCTGGAGCAGGTCTCGGTGCCGTAGCCCTCGTCGCGCAGCAGGCCTGCGACGCCGCGCAATACGGCGGGGTCGTCGTCGACGAGGAGGATTCGCCGGCTCATGACCGCCTCTCGTTCAAAGGCAGCTCGACCACGGCCTGCGCGCCGCGGCCTTCGCGCGGCTCCAGGGCGAGCGTGCCGCCGTGATCGTGGACGATCTTCTGCGCGATGGGCAGACCCAGCCCGGACCCTTGCGGCTTGGTGGTGCCCAGCGAGCGCAGGAGCTGCGCGCCGTCGAGCCGCGCGGGAATTCCCATGCCGCGATCCATGACGAGAACGCGAGCCGTGCCGTCGCGCTTGCGCGCCTCGACCTCGACCGGGCCGTCGCCGGGCTTCGAGGCCTCGAGCGCGTTCTTGATCAAGTTGCCGAAGGCGCGCCGCAGCTGGTCGGGGTCGCCTTCCAACGCGAGCGGCTCGGCGGCGCAGGTGACCCCATAGAGCGTGCTGGTCTCCTTCAGCAGCTCGGCCAGGTCGACCGGCACCTTGCGCGGCGCGGGCAATTTGGCGAACTGCGAGAAGCTGGTGGTCATGCGCAGCATCACGTCGATCTGCTCGCCCAGGAGCTGCGCGGACTCCAGCGCCGGCTCGCTCGGCAGCCGCGCCACGCGCGCCACCGCCATGCGCATGGCCGTCAGCGGATTGGTCAGCTCGTGCGCGAGCCCGCGCGCCACCGTCTGCCAGGCGGCGAGCTCTTCGGTGAGCTGCAGCCGCTTGCGCTGCGCATCCAGATCGGCCGTCATCTGGTTGAACTGCCGCGCCAAAAGGCCCAGCTCGTCTGGATTGCTGCTCTCGGGGACGCGGACGGAGAGATCCCCGCCGGCCACCTGCAGCATGCCTTGCGCCAGCTGCTCCACCGGCCGCGAGAGCGCGCGGCCCAGCATCATCGAGGCCGCGATGAGCAGCGCCGCCGACAAGCCGACCACCACCGCCAGCGCGAAGGGCAAAAGCTTCGCCAGGGACCTGCGCGCCAGCTCGGCCTGCAGCAAGTCGACGCGCGCCTGCGACAGCTCGTGCTCCAAGGCCGGATCGTGCGCGGCCTTCTGCGCCCGCTCCAAGAGCGGCTCCAGCCGGCCCAGCGAAAGCGAAAAGATGCGCGAGAGCCCGAAGCCCGCGACCAGCCCGCCGCCCAAGAGCGGCAGCAGCCCCGCGGCGAGCATCACCGCGAGGAGCCTTCGGCGAAAACGTCGCCCGGCCCTTTGGGTCTTCATTGTCCTTGAGGCTACACGAAATCCGGCGCGCGCTATTTCACTGCAAGGCGGCGGCGTGGTGGCGCAGGTGCGATTCGATGAAGGTTTGGATGAAGTAGTAGCTGTGGTCGTAGCCTTCGCGGAGGTTGAGCTCCAAGGGCTGGCCGGACTTCTCGCAGGCGGCTTTGAAGAGCTGGGGGCGCAGCTCGCGCTCGAGAAACTTGTCGGCCGTGCCCTGGTCGATGAGCAGCTTGCCGGCGAACTGCTTCTTCACGACCAGCTCGGTCGCGTCGTGGGCCGCCCATTGCGCGCGGTCCTCGCCCAGATATCCTTTGAAGGCCTTCTGGCCCCACGGCACCTGCGACGGCGCGACGATGGGCGCGAGCGCGGAGCAGCTCTGATACAGCTCGGTCGAGAGCGCGAGCGTCAGCGCGCCGTGGCCGCCCATCGAGTGCCCGCAGATGCCGCGGCGATCGTTGGCAATGGGCAGCTCCGATTCGACCAAGGCCTTTAGTTCCTGCGTGACATAGGTTTTCATCTTATACGCCGCGGACCACGGCGCTTGCGTCGCGTCGAGATAGAACCCGGCGCCCTGGCCGAAGTCCCAGTCGGCATCGTCTCCGGGAAACCGCGCCTGCCGCGGGCTGGTATCGCAAGTCACCAAAGCCAGCCCAAGCTCGGCCGCCACCCGCTGCGCCCCGGCCTTGGCCATGAAGGTCTCTTCGGTGCAAGTGAGTCCGGCCAGGAGGTAGACAGCGGGCGCGGGAGTCTTCGCAGGCAGGAAGGCCGAAAAGCGCATGGGCCCGATCGCGCTCTCGTGCTCGTAATATCCCTGCACGCCGCCAAAGCAGCGCTGCTCGCTGCGCACCTTCATCTTCAGAGCTCCACGACCGTGCGAATCGACTCGCCCGCGTGCATCAAATCAAAGGCCTCGTTGATTCTCTCCAGAGGCAACTTATGGGTAATCAAACGATCGATCTCGATCTTCTTGTCCATGTACCAGTCGACGATGCGCGGAACGTCCGTGCGGCCGCGCGCGCCGCCAAACGCGGTGCCTTGCCACTTGCGGCCGGTGACCAGCTGAAACGGCCGCGTCGAGATCTCTTGTCCCGCGCCGGCGACGCCAATGACCGTGCTCACTCCCCAGCCGCGGTGGCAGCATTCGAGCGCCTGGCGCATCAGCTTCACGCTGCCCACCGCTTCGAAGCTGTAGTCCGCTCCGCCGCCCGTGAGCTCGACCAGATGCGCGACGAGGTCGCCTTTGACCTCCGCGGGGTTGACGAAGTGAGTTGCCCCGAAGCTGCGCGCCAACGCCTCGCGCTTGGGGTTCAAATCGACGCCGATGATCTGGCCCGCGCCCGACAACTTCGCGCCTTGCAGCACATTGAGGCCGATGCCGCCCAGGCCGAACACCACCACGCTCGCTCCCGGCTCGACCTTGGCGGTGAAGATGACCGCGCCGATGCCCGTGGTGACTCCGCAGCCGACGTAGCAGATGGAAGTGAACGGCGCGTCCTTGCGCACTTTGGCGAGCGCGATCTCCGGAAGCACCGTGTGGTTCGCGAAGGTGGAGCAGCCCATGTAGTGGTGGATCTTCTTGCCGCCGATGGAAAAGCGGCTGGTGCCGTCGGGCATCAGGCCCTTGCCCTGCGTGGCGCGGATGGCGGTGCAGAGGTTGGTCTTGCGCGAGAGGCACGACTTGCAGTTGCGGCACTCGGGCGTATAGAGCGGAATGACGTGGTCGCCGGGCGCGACGCTGGTCACGCCCTTGCCCACCTCCAGGACGACGCCCGCGCCTTCGTGGCCGAAGATGACCGGAAAGAGGCCTTCCGGGTCGGCGCCCGAGCGGGTGAACTCGTCGGTGTGACAGACGCCGGTGGCTTTGATCTCCACCAGCACTTCGCCGTCGTGCGGACCCTCCAGGTCCACCTCTTCGATCACCAACGGCTTGTTCACTTCCCAGGCCACCGCCGCGCGCGTTTTCATGGGCCGAACTCTCTGCCAGCTTGGCGCCGCGCGGGCAAGTCAATCACGTCATGAGTGGTGCGCATACAAACGCCAGAAGAAGATGGCGGTCATGGTGACGTTGACGCAGTTGATGACGATGCGGACCGCCACCTGGGGCAGCTTGCGGCCCACGCGGGCACCGAAGTAGCCGCCGAGGATCGCTGCCACGGCCATGGTCAGCGCCTGCGGCCAGAAGACCTTGCCGGCGAAGATGAAGACCGTCACCGCCACGGCATTGAGCGAGCCGACTTGCAGCGCCTTGGCGGCGTTCATGGCGTGCAGGTCGGCGACGCCGAAGAGGCTCCACATGGCGATCATCAACAGCCCGACCGCGCCGCCGAAGTAGCCGCCATAGACCGCGAGCACGAGCTGGCAGCAGATCAAGACGCCGGGCCCCAGGCGGACCTTGCTGCGTAACGCAGCGCCGGCTTGCTTGCCGAACGCGAAAGCGAGGGTGCCCAGGAGCAGCAGCCAGGGAATGACGAAATCGAACGTCGATTGCGGCGTGAGCAGCAGCAGCACGGCGCCGGCGATGCCTCCGGCCAGGCTCAAGGGAAGCAGCTTCTTCGGGCTCATTCCCTCCATGGGCCGGAAGTCTTCGCGGTAGGCCCAGGCGCTGGCAAAGGCGCCGGGAAAGAGCGCCACCGTGCTGGTGGCGTTGGCCGCCACGGAGGGAACGCCGGCGAAGACCAGCGCCGGAAAGGTGACGAACGTTCCGCCGCCGGCGATGGCGTTCATCACTCCGGCGACGAAGCCGACGCCGGCGAGGAGAAGATTGGAGCTCATGTGAGCCGCACCTTCCGCCCCGGGAAAAATCCGCGCAACTACTACCAAAGGCCCGAGGGTCCTCGACGAAGGGCTGATGGTGAGTTGGCGAGAGCATCATCAACGCGAGGTCGCCGACCTCACCACTGGCTGCGGCAGGCCTTCCCCGCGGCGGGCTAGGGCGACTCGTGCAGCGGCGTGCCGGCGGGAATCGTCTTTCCGCTAACGACGCGGTCCAGATCTGAGATCGACCAGCAGTCGGCCGGCTTTCCGCCAGATTTCGCCAGCGCGTAGGCGATGAAATGCCCGTCGGGTCCCCACCCGGCGGTGTCGAGGTAATAAGCGTATCGATTGCCGCGTTCGGGAGCGAAGCCGAGCTCGGCCAGATCTGCGGAGTAGGTATGCAACTCGTTGAAATACGCGATTTCCGCCGTGTGGAGACCCCTCAGATTGCCCCACGCCTCCGAGCTCTTGTCGCTCTTCGCCGGCTTGCTGGAAGAGTCGCCGCTCGAGGATGTGGCCGCGACGAGAACTGCAAGCACCGCTCCGGGTCGAAAGGTCATGCTGAAAACTCATACTCCCGCGAGGGCCCCGACTTGAAGCGGCCCTGGTATGACGCCAGCGCATGAGCGAGCTCCTACCAGGATTTCGTCGCGAAACAGTCGCAGTGAACGGTGTTCACATCCATGCGGCCGTGGGGCCTGCGAAGCACGGCGCGTCCGCGTTGTTGCTGCTGCACGGCTATCCGCAGTCGCATGCCATCTGGCACAAGGTCGCGCCGCGGCTCGCGGAGAAGTTCAACGTCGTCGCGGCCGATCTGCGCGGCTACGGTGATTCCTCGAAGAGCGCGGCAGATCACTCCAAGCGCGCGATGGCCAAGGATCAGGTCGAACTGATGCGCGCGCTGGGGCACGAGCGCTTCTTCCTCTGCGGCCACGACCGCGGCGGCCGCGTCTCGCACCGGCTGGCGATCGATCACCCCGAACGCGTCCTCAAGGTGGCCGTGCTCGACATCGCGCCGACGCTCGCCATGTACGAACAGACCAGCGAGCCCTTCGCGCGCGCCTATTGGCATTGGTTCTTCTTGATTCGCACAGCGCCGCAGCCGGAGCGGATGATCGGCGCGGACCCGCTGGCGTTCCTGCACGAGACGCTGGGCGCCGGCCGGCCCGCGGGCATGGCCCCGTTCACCCCTGAAGCGCTCGCCGAATACGAGCGCTGCTTCACGTCCGAAGCCATTCATTCCATGTGTGAAGACTATCGCGCCTCGGCCGGAGTGGATCTGATCCTCGACCGCGCCGACCGCGACGCCGGCCGCAAAGTCGCGGCACCGCTGCTGGCTTTGTGGGGCAACGACGGCATCATCGGCAAGCTTTTCCAGCCGCTCGAGGAGTGGCGACGCGTCGCTGCCTCCGTGCGCGGCCATGGCGTTCCGGGCGGACACTACGTTCCCGAAGAAGCGCCCGAAGAACTCGCCGCCGCGTTAGAAGAGTTCTTTCAGGAGGCTGTATGAAGATCGCGGTGATCGCCGGCGACGGCATCGGCAAGGAGACGGTCCCCGAGGGCCAGCGCGTGCTCGAGGCGGCGGGCCGCAAGTTCGGCTTCTCTTTGAGCTGGGACGAGAAGCCCTGGAGCTGCGAGCACTACGCGAAGACGGGCAAGATGATGCCCGACGACGGCCTCGCCCAGATTCGCCACCACGACGCCATCTTCCTGGGCGCGGTCGGCTTTCCCGGCGTGCCCGACCACGTCTCGCTCTGGGGCCTGCTCATCCCCATCCGCCGTGGGTTTCAGCAGTATGTGAACTTACGCCCGGTGCGCTTGATGCCCGGCATTCCTTCGCCGTTGGCGGGGCGCAAGCCCGGCGACATCGACTTCTGGGTGGTGCGGGAAAACAACGAAGGCGAATACTCGTCCGTCGGCGGCCGCATGCACGAAGGCACCGAGCAAGAGTTCGCCACGCAGCTGTCGATCTTCACCCGCAAGGGCACCGATCGAATCATGAAGTTCGCCTTCGAGCTGGCAAAGACCCGCAAGAAGAAGCACGTGACTTCGGCCACGAAATCAAACGGAATTGCCATCACCATGCCTTATTGGGACGAGCGCTTCAAAGCCATGAGCGCCAACTATCCCGATATCAAGACGTCTCAGTATCACGTCGATATCCTCACCGCCCACTTCGTCCAGCATCCCGATTGGTTCGACGTGGTGGTCGGCTCGAATCTATTCGGAGATATCTTGTCGGACCTGGGCCCGGCCTGCACCGGCACCATCGGCATCGCGCCGTCGGCGAACTTGAACCCCGAGCGCGAGTACCCCTCGTGCTTCGAGCCGGTCCACGGCAGCGCGCCGGATATCTATGGCAAAGGTATCGCCAATCCCATCGGGCAGATCTGGTCGGGCGCGATGATGCTCGGCCACCTCGGCTACCCAGACGCGGAGAGAGCCATCGAAGCCGCCATCGAGCGCGTGGTGAAGGACGGCCCGCGCACGCCGGACATGGGCGGCACCGCGAAGACCAGCGAAGTCGGCAAGGCCATCGCCGACTCCCTCTAGACCGTGCTCTTGGGCAGCTCGCTGGCGGGAATCGACGGCAAGCCATCAGGCAGCGAGATCGACCACTCCTCTTCGTGGTCGCGCAGGAAGTTGATCGCCTTGCCGGAGACCTGCTGGACGATGTCATTGATGTACTTGAGCACGTGCCAGCGGATGACGAGGCTCTCGTCAATCAGGAAGACGCCGCTCTCGTAGACGATCAGCGTACCGTCCGCGCAGGCGAAGAATTCGGTCGCGAAGTATTCCGACATGTCACAGCTTCGATTGGTTGCAATCTCTTCTTCGACGCCCCGCCCGGACAAGCGCAATGCTCTTTCGCCGCCGAAGACCAGCGCTTGATTGCTCTTCGATCCAGTCAGGACATGCACTCGCGAATAGAGGATGGATTGGCTGTCGTCCACCGCGTGCGGGAAAATCCGCGCCTCGCCGGACGGCAGCGTCAGCCGGAGCGCATTGTCCTCACCTATGTGGCGAGCCTCAGCTGCAGTGAATGCCGCGCCGAAGACCTCGAACCCTTGCGGCGTGGTGAGATTGAGCTCCCGGATATTCATCGCGGCGATCCACGCTCGACGACGCTTCCGCGATGGGCGCCTGTTCCCAGATCGACCTCGAACTGATGCGCCGTCTGTTCGAGATCGAAGTATTCGCCGGTGATCGATTTGGCGGTCACTTCCAAGATCTTCAAGCCATCCCACGCCAGCCGCCCGGTGCGCCAGCGAACGCCAGTTGCTCCATAGGCCATCATCTCCGTGAGGTTGGCGAAGACGACTACTCCCGCTGCCGGCGCCG
>DATBAA010000151.1:0-3490 GCA_036271755.1 Myxococcales bacterium
GCCCACCATGGGGTATCTCCATGCGGGGCACCAGTCGCTCATCGAGGCGGCGGCGCGGCGCTGCCCGCAGGTGGCGGTGACCATCTTCGTCAACCCGGCGCAGTTCGGGGCCAATGAAGATCTGTCGCGCTATCCCCGCGATCTAGATGGCGATTTGCGCAAGTGCGAGGAGGCCGGCGCCAAGCTGGTCTTCGCGCCGCGAGATTCGTCTGAGATGTATCCGGCGGGGTATCAGACGTATGTGGAGCCGGGGCCATTGGCGCAGCCGCTCGACGGCGAGAAGCGTCCGGGGCACTTTCGCGGCGTCTGCACCATCGTCGCCAAGCTCTTCACCATCTCGCGCGCGGAGGCTGCGTTCTTCGGCGAGAAGGACTACCAGCAGCTCGCGGTCATCAAGCGCATGGCCATCGATCTGAACCTCAGCACCGAGGTCGTGGGCCGGCCCATCGTGCGGGAAGCCGACGGATTGGCCATGTCCTCGCGCAACGCCTATCTGAGCCGCGACGAGCGCGCGCAAGCGCCGGCTTTATGGAGAGCGTTGTCGGCGGCGCGGGCGGCTTTCACGGCCGGTGAACGAAGCATCAGCGCTTTGGAAGACGCTGCTCGCGTCGAGCTCAAAGCATTGCGCGTCGACTACGCGGAGATTCGCGACGCCACGGATCTGCAGCGCCCGGCCGCCGCCGATGTTACACATCGCCTCTTTCTCGCGGCATTCCTCGGCAAGACCCGTCTCATCGACAACGGCGCATTAGGTTCAAATGACTGAAGAGCACGTCAAAGTCGTCACCACCAACCGCCGGGCGCGCTTCGAGTACCACATCGAGAGCAAGCTCGAGTGCGGCATCGTGCTTACCGGCACCGAGGTGAAGGCGCTGCGCGAAGGCTCGGCGCAGCTGTCTGACGCCTATGCCTTCGGCAAGAAGGGCGAGCTGTTTCTGTATAACTTGCAGATTGCTCATTATAAGCCCGCCGGCGTGCTCTCGAATCACGAGCTGAAGCGCCCGCGCAAGCTGCTCTTGCACCGGCGCGAGATCGACCGCTTGGAAGAGGCGCAGCAGAAGGCCGGCTATACGCTGGTGCCGCTCAGCATCTACTTCAAGGACGGCCGCGTGAAGGTCGAGTTGGGCGTGGGCAAGGGCAAGAACGCCGTCGACAAGCGCGACGACATTGCGACCCGCGAAGCAAAGCGCGACATCGACCGCGAAGTCCGCGGCCGCGACCGCAACAAAGAACGCTTCGACAAGGATCGGTGATGCTGCTCGGATTTGTTGCGCGGTCGACGCCGGTCCACCAGGCGAAGACTGCAGCGGAGCGCGAGGCCATCTACAAGCTGCGCTACTCCATCTACGGCAAGGAGCTGCGCCGCGATTATCCAGGAATGGATCACGCGCAAGGTCTCTTGAAGCAGGCCGCCGACGAGACGCCAGAGGCGCGGCTCTACTATACGGGGCCGGCCGAAGCCCCGACGGGCACGGGCCGCGCGCGCGTCTGGGACGAGCCGCCACACGAGATCGTCGAGGAGTTCTCGCTGCAGAGCTTCCCCAAGGCGCGCGTCGCCGTGTTGGAGCGGCTGATGGTGAAGCCCACGCTGCGCGGGCGGCTCCTGCTGCCGGCGCTGCTCTGGCACGGCTACGAATACATGATGAAGGAGTCGGTGGATCTCTGCGTGCTCACCTGCGTGCCGGGCCTCTTGCGCCACTATCTGAAGCTGGGCGCGCGGCCGTATGGCGCGAAGCTGGTGGAGGGCGCGTCGGCGACGGAGGTGCCGCTGCTCATCTCCATGCACGACCACGCGCATTCGAAGCGGATGGGCTCGTTCATGTATCCGCAGCTGAAGCGGCTGGCGAAGAAGTCGTTTGACCTCAAACCATTGGAGCCGCTCTTCGCGCCCGAAGCGCAGCCGCTGGTGGTCGACGCGAAGCTCATCGTGCAGGAGCTGCAGCTGACGCGGCCGCCGCTCTTCGAGGGCGCCGCCGAGAGCACGCTGCGGCTTTTGGCCGAACGCGCCTTCATCATGTCGGTCGAGCAGGGCGAGATGGTGGTGCGCAAGGGAACGGCCGATCGCGAGATGTACCTGGTGCTCTCGGGCGAGCTCGAGGTCGAAGGCCGCAATGTCCGGATCAAGGCCGGCGAGCCGGTGGGCGAGATTGGCTTTCTGGGCACGCCGGGCGTGCGCACGGCGACGGTGAGAGCGGCCCGGACCTCGCGGCTGCTCGTGCTGCGGCGAAAGTTTCTCGACGATCTGGCTGAAAAGGACGCGCCCGCGGCTTACAAGCTGTCGCGAAACCTGTCGCGCGCGCTCGCCGATCGATTCGCCGAGGCGCACGCAAAGGCAGCGGAATGAAGACGATCCTCGTCACGGGCGGCACTTCGGGAATTGGCCGCATCGCCGCGCGGGCGCTGCGCGACAAAGGCTTCAAGGTGGTGGTCGTCGGCCGGGACGGCCGGCGGCTCGAGGCGCTGCGCACCGAGAGCTTCGAGACCATCCAGGCGGACCTCTCGCTGGTGCGCGAGACGCGCAAGGCCGCCCGCGAGTTTCGCGAACGCTTCGGGCAGCTCGACGTGCTCTTGAACAACGCCGGCGCCATCTTCGGCGATTATCGCGTGACGGCCGAAGGCCTGGAGCGCACCTTCGCGCTCGACCATCTCGGTTACTTCGTCATCACCACTGAATTGCTCGATCTATTGCGGGCAAGTCATGGCCGCGTCGTCTCGGTCTCGTCGGGGGCGCACCGGCTGGGCAAGCTCGACTTCTCCGACTTGCAGATGAAGGCGGGCTACAAGAGCCTGAAGCAGTATTGCAATGCCAAGCTGATGAACCTGCTCTTCTCCAACGAGCTGGCGCGGCGCGAGCCTGGAATCACGTCCAATGCCTTGCACCCGGGCGCCATCGCCAGCGGTTTCGGCGTTGGCGGCGGCTGGTTTGGCGGACTCTTCAAGGTGGTGCGGCCCTTCTTGCTGACCGAAGAGCAGGGCGCGCAGACCTCCATCTGGGCCGCGTCCGACCCGGCATTGGATGGAGTGACTGGCAAATACTTCATCAAACAGCGCGAGCGGATGCCCACCGCCGCCGCCCGCTCGGTGGAAGACGCGCGCCGGCTGTGGACGGAGACGGAAGCTATTGTGGAACGCATTCCACGGTAGCGGTGACTTTCTGGCCGGCGACGGCGCACTCCGCGTCGCCCGAGAGCTTCCCGGCGGCGCCGCGCAAGTCCATCTTGTTGCAGGCCCAGGCCTCCTTGGGCTGCTTTTCTTTCGCCGCCGCGGCCTGATCTTCCTGCTTCTTCTTGATGCGGTTGCCGATGGCCTGCGCCTCCGTCGAGGCCTTGGTGATGCAGGCCATCTGCGCGTCCTTGGGCTGCTTCTCGCAGTCGGAGAAGAGCTTCTGCAGGGCCGTCATGTCCGGGTCGGTCATCTGCGCTTGCGCCTGCTTCACCTGCTCGTTGGCGATGGCCTGCTGCTCGGGGCTGCCCTCGAGCTCGATGTGCAG
>DATBAA010000152.1:0-10226 GCA_036271755.1 Myxococcales bacterium
GTTTCGCGCAGCTCTTCCGGAGTGACTTGCTCCTCGCGCGGCGCCCATTGCCAATAGCGCTGCAAGTGCAGGCCCGACCTGTCGATGCGCAGCAGATGGCCCGGCGGCAGATAGCGCACGCCGCGAAAGGGTGATCGGGAGACTCCGCTGAACGCGGGCGCCACCAGATACTCGACGATGGCTTCGACGTCGGGCTTGATGCTTCGCCCCTCGAGCAGCGCGCGCGCCTCGGAAGCAAAGGAGAGCTCCGCGCCGTCTTGCAGATAAGCCAGCGGCTTCACGCCCAGCCGGTCGCGCACGGCGAAGCCGGTCTGCCGCGCTTCGTCCCAGAGGAAGAAGGCGAACATGCCATCGAGCCGCTCAATGGCTTTTTCGCCCCAGCGCGCCCAGGCGGCGAGGATCGTCTCCGCGTCGCAGTGAGTTCGGAATGGATAGTCACTGAGTTGAGCGCGCAGCTCGCGGTCGTTGTAGAGCTCGCCGTTGTAGGTCAGCGACAGGTTGCCCGATTGCATGGGCTGCGCGCCGCCTTCGACATCGACCATGGCCAGCCGCGTATGCGCGAGCGCGGCGTGGGAAATGATCAGCTCGCCCTCGCCGTCCGGCCCGCGGTGCCGAAGCCGGGCGCGCATGGGAGCCAGCCGCGAGGCGAAGGTGCTGGCCGGCCGGTCGAAGCGGACGATGCCCGCGATGCCGCACACGTCAGGTTCTCCCCAGATGGCGCGCGAGCAGGCCCAGCGTGGCCCAGCGCACGCCGGGGCGCGGTTCGCCCAGCTCGGGAGCAAGGCAGGTTCCGAAGCGGGAGACATCCAGCTCGGGCATCAGGCGCGATCTCTTGGGCGACTGCGCGATCCAATCGGGAAGGCCCAGCTGCGTGGCCAGCTCGCGCAGCTTCGACTTGGCGGGCCCGCGCGAGCCGGCGATGACTTGCGGGGAGAAGAACGGCGAGCTCAACCGCAGGCCGGCGCTGAGCGCGGCGACCAAAGGCACGTAATCGAGGTCGGGTTTTCCCGCGCAAGCCGCGTCGGCGCCGTCTCCGGTCAGCAAGCTCTCGTATCCGCGCGCGCGGGCTTCGATGGAGAGCGCGAGGCGGCTGACCGGGTGCAAGTTGTAGAGCGGCGTCTCGATGCAGGCGATGGCTTGCGGCAGAAGCTCGACCAGCGTTTCAGGATTCACCTGCACGACCTGCAGCGGCGCCGAGAAGTGCGCGGCGATGGCGGAGGCGCGCTCGACCTCGTCGTAGCCGGGCAGGCCGGTGGCGAGCGTCAAGAGCGCGGGCAGGGGCAAACCCGACTCGCGCAAACCGGCCAGCACCAGCGCGGCGTCCAGGCCACCGCCCAAAGCCAGCGCGTCGGCGGGGGTCAGCGCGGAGAGAAACGCGTCTCGCAGCGGAATTTCCAGCGCAGGCGCCGGAGCGCACGCCGCCTGCGAAATGCCGGACACGGCTGTCCGCAGCGGCCCTTGCGCGAGGCCCCACGCGGCCTCCACGCCGAGCTTGTCGAAGAGAAAACTCTCCTCGACGAGCGCGCGCAGCGTCTCGGCCTCCTCATTGCCTCGTAAGTAAAGGCGGCGAACGCCGTGCCAGTCGCGCTCAGCCACGTAGCACCGTCAGCGCGCGAGAGAGCACGCCCTCGCGGACTTCGGAGCGCTTCAGCTGATAGTGCGGCTCCACCGCGCCATCGCTCCCGAAGCAGTAGCTGCAGGCCGCCAGCGGCTCCGCGCGATTGAGATAGGAAGTCAGCGCGTCGAGCAGATCCGGCGCGTCCACCGGAATGCCGTCGCCCGAACGGTCGAAGCCCGCGGGCGTCTCGTCGTGCGCGGCATGCTCGAGGAAGTCCGCCATATAGGCGGCCTTGGTGCACATATAGAAGCGGCCCTGGCGGACGATGAGGCAGCGGTGCCGCAGCCAGCAGCGCTCGAAGGTCCGCTGCACGCCGCTGTCGCGATAGCTCGGCGCGAGCACCTGGCTGAACTCGTTGACCGGCTTCACGTTGAGCACGAAGCCATGCCGCGCCGAGCGCTCCTGGGCCAGGTCCAGCACGGCCGGCTTCAGCTTTGCGCTCGAGTAGTCGGAGATGGTCAGCTCGTCCAGCGCCTCCCAGAACGCGTCGGGCATCGAGGGCAAGAGCAGCCCGTTGGTGAAGAGCCGCACGCGATCGCCGATGGACGTGGACCGCACCGCCCGCAGAACCCCGGCGATGTCCGGGTGCAGCAGCGGCTCGCCGCCCATGATCTTGAACACGTCGGCGATGAGCACGCGGGACATGCGCTCGCAGAGCGCGCGCGTCTCTTCGACCGTCAGGAACTTCTCCGGCACCAGCGGCGACATGTTGCAGCAGTTGGCGCAGCGCAGGTTGCAGTGCTCGGTGACGTGCAGCTCGAAGGCCTCCACGCGCACGCGGCCCTGCTCCGTCTCATAGCGTTGCCGCGCGGGAGCGCCGCCGATGCGGCCGGCGAAGCAGACCGCCAGCGAGAACGAGCCGGGAACGATGCTGAAGGCCGTGCCCTGCGGCAGACGGCGGCGGAGAAAAGATTCGGCAAAGGCTGGGTCGTCCGAGCCGGGAATGCGCAGCTGGGCGGCGGTCACGTCCTCCAGGCGAAAGCCGCGGTCGAGGCCCAGCCTGCGCACGCTCTCCCGCGCCGACACCTGGCGCAGCTCCACCAGCGCCGCGGTCAGCCGCTCGAAGAGCGATCCCCGGGCGGTCACGCAGGCGAGCAAGTTTCCCTCGCGCAGCTGCAGCGCGGGCGCGGTCAGTGCTTGAAGTTCTGCGGCCATGAGGTTAGTGTAACAGATACACGAACCATGCGCACCCCGTTTGCAACTTCCGTCACCGTCGACTGCGTCGTCTTCGGGGCCGACGGCGAAGGTCTCAAGGTACTCCTCATCGAGCGCGGCGTCGCTCCCTTCAAGGGCGCCTGGGCGCTGCCGGGCGGCTTCGTGCAGCCCGGCGAGAGCCTGGACGAGGCCGCCCGCCGCGAGCTGCGCGAGGAGACCGGCGCCACCTCCGTCTACCTGGAGCAGCTCTACACCTTCGGCGAGCCGGAGCGCGACCCGCGCGGCCGCGTGGTCACCGTCGCCTACTACGCGCTCGTCAAGCTGAGTGAGCACAGCGTGCTGCAGGCCACCACCGACGCGCGTTCGGCCGCCTGGGTGGCCACCGACAAGCTGCCGCGGCTGGCCTTCGATCACCAGCAGATCTTCGACGCCGCGCTGCGCCGGCTGCAGGCGAAGGTTCGCTATCAGCCGATAGGTTTCGAGTTACTGCCCAAAGCCTTCACGCTCTCCCAGCTGCAGCGCCTCTATGAAATGGTGCTGAAGCGGCCGCTCGACAAGCGCAACTTCCGCAAGAAGATCCTCGCCATGGGCCTGCTCATCGAGACGGACGAGATGGAGCGCGGCTCGCACCGCGCCGCCCGGCTCTACAAGTTCGACCAGCGCAAATACAAGGCTTTGGAGAGCAAGGGCTTCAACTTCGAGCTCTAAACGACCGATTCGAGCGGGAAGCCGAGCTTCTTCCACTCGTCGTAGCCGCCCTCGAGCGGCCGGACCCTCAGGATTCCGCGGTTCATCAGGGAGAGCGCCGCCCGGGCGCTCGAGGCTTCGTTGGGTCAACTACAGAAGAGCGCCACGTCGCGGTCGCGCGGAATCTCCACGTGCCGCGCTTCGATGTCTTCCAAAGTCACTCGCAATGCGCCGGGCAGCGTGAAGCCTTCGCCCTTCACCTCTGCTTCGTGGCGCAGATCGACGACGAAGATCTTGCCCTCTTCCAGCTCTTTCAAGAGCTGCTGCGCGGTGATGCGCGCGATGCGCAGCTCGTTGAAGAGCCGCCGCCGCTTGATCAACTTCCAGGCCAGCCAGAGGACAAAGAGGATCGCGAGGCCGGTGCCGATGGAGCCAGAGATCCGCTCCAGCGCTTCGAGCAGCACGTTGAGCTGCGGCCCCAGGAACCAGCCCGCGGTCACCAGCGTCACCGACCAGATGATGGAGCCAGTCAGATCGATGGGAATGAAATGCGCGCGGGTCATGCCGGCCAGGCCCGCGAGCGGCGGCGCCACCATTCCCAGGCCGGGCGTGAAGGGCGCGGCGAGCAGCAGCTTCGCGCCGTAGCGGCTGAAGAGATTTTGCGTGCGGCGGACGCAGGTGTCGGGCTCGAGCGAGATCTTGCAGACGAAGCGCAGCACCGACGCGCCGCGCACGCGGCCCGCTTCGAACCAGATCATGTGCGCGATCGATGAGGCCAGGCAGTAGACGAGAATGGACGTGCCGAGGCTGAGCTCGCCGCTGCGGGCCAGCGCGCCGCAGCCGAGCAAGAGCGGCGCGACCGGCAGCGGCAGACCCAGCTGTTCGACCAGCGTGGCGCCGAAGAGCAGCAGGTAGGCGTGGTGCAGCGCGAAGGTGGCGAACCGGCCCATGGGGAGCGCGAGTATGACCCTGGGGCTTCGCTGCGTCGAGGTAGAAGAGCGTGTCCGGTTTTCGCGGCGCTCTTCGTCCATTGATGCGAGCGGGAACGCGCGGCGGATTTCGGCGGGGGACAACTTGCAAGACGTCGAGGCGACCTACCGGCGCTACTTCCCGCTCATTCGCGAGAAATGCAGACGCATGCTCGGCGATGCGGCGGAGGCAGACGACGTGGCTCAAGAGACTTTCGTACGCTTCTGGCAGAGCGCCCGGGACAAGGACGTCCGGGCCGCCTCGGCGTTCATCTACAAGACTTGCACGCGGCTGGCCGTCGACCGCATCCGCGAGCGGGCGCGTCGTCCGTCGAGCGACCGGCTCCTGGACGAAGTGGCCGATGCAGCGCCGGCGAGCGATCAGTCGCTGGCGGCGCGCCGCGAGCTGCTGCTGGTGGCGCGCACGCTGCCCGGGGCCGAGCTGGAGGTGGCGCTCTTGAGCCGCCTGGACCGGCTCACGCACGAGGAGATCGCCGAGGTGCTGGGCGTCTCCGATCGCACCGTGCGGCGCGCGCTCGCGCGGCTGGACGAGCGCGTGGCCGCGCTGCGGAAGGAGCCGCGATGGTGAGCCATCCTTCGTATCTGCAGCTCGATCTCCTGGCCCTCGGCGATGCCAGCCCCGAGGTGGCAGCGCACGCCGAAGCTTGCGGCGCATGCGGCGCGCATCTGGGGCGCCTGGCGGTGCCCGTAGCGGTGCCGCGCGAGCTGCCGCGGCCGAAGAGCCGCAAGTGGCTCTGGAGCCTGCTCGCTTTGAGCTTGAGCAGTGCCGCCGCGGTGACCGTCGTCGTGCTGCCTCGGCGGCATCCGGAAGTGACGGCGAAGGGCAGCCCGTCGGTGGCGGTCTATCTGCGCCGCGGAGGCCAGGTGTCTCTCTGGGACGGCGTACACCCCTTGCAGGCGGGCGACGCCGTGCAGCTCAAGGTGCAGAGCTTCGGCTATTCGCGCATCACCGTCGGCGCCGTCGAGAGCAAACAAGTGCAGACGCTCTATGAAGGCGAGGCGCAGCCCGGCACGGCCACGCTCCTGCCGCAGGCTTTCACGCTCGACGGCAGCGGGGGCGACGCGCTCCTGGTGGTCTTCTCGCGCGCACCGCTCTCGCCCGAAGATCTGCGCGCGGCCCGCGAGTCACTGCGGCGCGACGAAGAGCTGTGGACCACGGTGCTCGACCTCACCAAGAAGGACAGCCGATGAAATCGCTCATTCTGGTGCTGCTCCTGGCCGCGCTTCCCCTCCGCGCGGAGCCCCGGCGCATCGCCGTGGTGGTGGGCGCCAATCGCGGCGCGCTCGGGCGCTCGCAGCTTCGCTACTCCTACAGCGACGCCGATCAGATCGCGGCGGTGCTCCAGCAGGTCGGCCAGTTCGCGGCCGGCGATGTGCACGTCTTGCAGGACCCCGAGCCCCAAGCCGTGCTCGACGAGCTGGATCGCGAGCTGTCGGTGTTGCGGCTCTCCGGCGGCGAGTCGCTGCTGGTCTTCTACTATTCGGGGCACGCGGACGCGCAGGCGCTCTATCCCGACGGCAAGCCGTTGCCGTTCGCGCAGCTGCGCGAGCGCCTGGAGAGCCAGGCCGCGACCGTGCGCATCGGCATCATCGACGCCTGCAGCGGCGGCGGCTGGACGGGCGCCAAGGGCATCTATCCGACGGCGCCTTTCGTGGTGGACGTGCCGCTGCAGCTGACCAGCGAAGGCTCGGTGCTCATCGCCTCCAGCTCGGGCGTGGAGAAGGCGCACGAGTCGGAGCAGGTCTACGGTTCGTTCTTCACCCATCACCTGGTGGCGGCGCTGCGCGGCGCGGCCGATCAGCACGGCGAGGGCGTCGTGACCTTGACCGACGCGTTTGCCTACGCCCGCGAACGCACCATCCGCGACTCGGCTGCCGTAGCCGATCCGCAGCACCCCAGCTTCTCGATGAACCTGCGCGGCCGATCCGACCTGCCGCTGACGCGCGTCGCCCAGTCGAACACGCTGGTGGAGCTGAGCGAGACCGAGGGCCCGCTGCAGCTGATTCATCTGGGCAGCGGCCTCGTGGTGATGGAGGTTCCCGCGGGCAAGCGCATCATCAAGCTGTCTGTACCCGCGGGCCGCTATCTGGTGCGCAAGCAGCGGCCGGGCGGAAACTATTCGCGCGAGGTCACGGTCGAGCCGGATCGCTCGGTGACGGTGGACGAAGCCGATCTCACGCTCTCGGCCTTTCCCCGCGAGGCCGCCAAAGGCATTGAAGCTTCGCCGGGCGGTTGGCCAATCGCGGTGAACGATCGCCCGCTGGCGCTCTACGCGGGCATGACGGAGCTGCAGCTGAGCCTGGGCGGCTCGCAAAGCTATCAGAGCTCGGTGGACCTGTCCGGCGGCAGCGGCGTCACGACCGAGCGGTTCGACTTGTTCTCCATCGCGCCCGCCATCCGCTACGGCGTGACCGACCGTCTCACCCTGACGCTCGGCGGCACGGGGACTCGTCTGTTTTGCGCGCCGATGATGAGAGGCTGCGCGACGAATGGGTACTCGGCCAGCGCCGCGGGGCTCTATCTCCTCCACCAAGGTGATGTGGACGTCGCGGCCACCGCCGACGTCGCCTGGGCCCCCGCCCACGCAGGCGTCGCCACCGACTATAGCGGCGCGGGTGGACTCACCGCGCGGCTCGGGCGTGGACTGCCCATCTCACTGCAATTGACCGGAACGCTGGACCACGACTTCACCGTCTCCGCCAGCTCTTGGGATCTCGCCGGAGTCTTGCTGGTGCAGCCGCTCGAGCGCCTCTCGTTCGACATCACCGCGAGCATCGGAGGACGGCTTTCGGGCGGTTCCACGCTCTCGAACCCAACCTTCGGCGCGACGGTGACCTTGGGCAGCCGCTTCGATCTGCGCGCGATCCTGAGCACGGGCAGCGTGACCGCTGCCACGAATACTTTTGGCGGCACCTCTTTCTTCGAGACCTCGAGCGGCACGTCGTTCGGCTTGCTCCTGGCTCTGCGGCCGTGAGGCTCAGCGCGTCGCGGCCGCGGCGCGTGAAGCCTTCCAGCGCGGGGCCTGCGTGACCGGCGGGCCGTGGAAGCGCCGCGGCTCGATGCCGTACTTCAGCACCTTGTAGCCCATGATGCGCTCGGTGGTTCCGAGCAGGCGGGCCGCGCGGGCGCGATTGCCGCGGGCGCTCTTCAGCGCATCGACAATGAGGTCCTTCTCGTACTGCTGGACCGCGTCCGCCAGCGACGACTGCATGCTCGTGCCCGAGGCCTCGGCCGTCTGCAGCGCCGGCGGCAGGTGGTGGCCGTGAATGACCTGGCCGTCTCCCGTCAGCACCGCGCGCTCCAGCGTGTTCTCCAGCTCGCGCACGTTTCCGGGCCAGTGGTAGCTCATCAGCATGTCGATGGCCGGCGTGGCGATGCGGCGGATGCGCTTGTTGTGCTTGCGCGCGTACTTCAAGAGGAAGTGATCGGCCAGCAGCATGACGTCGGGCTTCCGATCGCGCAGCGGCGGCACGAAGATGCTGAAGACGTTGAGGCGATAGTAGAGGTCTTCGCGGAACTGCCGCTCGGCCATGGCCGCTTCCAGGTTGCGGTTGGTGGCGGTGATGAGGCGGACGTCGACCTTCAACGTCTCGGTGCCGCCCAGCCGCTCGAACTCGCCCTCTTGCAGCACGCGCAAGAGCTTCACCTGCGTGGACAAGTTGAGCTCGCCCACTTCGTCCAAAAAGAGCGTACCGCCGTGGGCCATCTCGAAGCGGCCGCGCTTGCGGGTGTCCGCTCCGGTGAAGGCGCCGCGCTCGTAGCCGAAGAGCTCGGACTCGATCAGCGTGTCGGGCAATGCCGCGCAGCTCACTTTGACGAACGGCTTCTGCGCGCGCGGCGAGTTGTAATGAATGGCGTGGGCGATAAGCTCTTTGCCCGTACCCGACTCACCGCGAATCAGAGCCGTGGTGCTGGTGGGCGCGACCTGGGCGATCTGCTCGTACACCTGCCGCATGGGACGGCTGGTGCCGACGATGTTGGAGAGATCGTAGCGATCTTCCAATTCGCTGCGCAGGCTCTTGTTTTCAGTGAGGAGCCGGTTGTGCTCGTCTTCGATTCGAGCTTGAGCGCGGATCGCCTGCGCCATCATGGTGGCGACGACGCCCAGGAAGTGCGCGTCCTGCTCGAGATCGCGGCCGGTCGGAGGGAAGTCCGCAGCCAGCGCGCCCACCGGCTTGCGATCGACGACGATGGGCACCGCCACGAAGCTCGCCTCGGGAATGGAGGTGCGGCGGCGCTGGAAGGCCTTGTTCATCAAGAGCGGCTCGCGGCCGGTGGCGGGCACGATGACGGGACGGCCACTCTCCACTACGCGGCCGATGATGCCTTCGCCCGCCTGGTAGCGCGCGCGCAGGCCGTCCTTGGTGAGGCCCAGCGCGGCGGCCACCTGCAGCTCGCCGCCCTCGACGCTGGCGTCGGCCAGGAAGACCGCGCCGCGGATGATGCCCAGGTGCGCCTCGAGCTTTTCCAGTGAGTGCTCTAGCAACGAGCGCAGCTCCTGCGAGCCGCCTAGAGCGCGGCCCACCTCGGCAAGAGTGTCGAAGTGTCGCAAATCGTCTCTATTTTCGGTTGCTCGCCTGGGCACGAATCGATCGCTAACAGGCGGCCGAAGGGCCTGCAAGCGCCACGACGAAAATGTAGCCGTGTTTGTCGTTTCCGACAATTTTGTAGGTCAGCCTTTTGGAGCGGTTCGCATGCGAGTGGAGCCCGATCCGGCTGGGCGCCCCAAGCCGTCATTCTCGGTCCTACAAAATTGTCGGCACCAAATGTTGCTTCCGACAATTTCGTCGCCTGGCTTCGAAAGCAACAAGCTTGGCGCACAGCGAGAGCGATCTGGTCTCGCGTTTGCAGACCTTCGGCGCATGCCTATCGACAAAGGCGATACCGCCTGGATCCTCGTCTGTTCCGCGCTCGTGCTCTTGATGACCATTCCGGGCCTCGCGCTCTTCTATGGAGGCATGGTCCGGCAGCGGAACGTGCTCGCCACCCTGCTCCAATCGTTCGCGGCGCTCTGCGTGGTGTCGCTGCAGTGGATTCTCTTCGGGTACAGCCTCTCGTTCGGGCCCGACAAATTTGGCGGCCTCATCGGTGACTTGAGCTGGGCGGGCCTGCGTTCCGTAGGCCCAGGGCCATATGCAGCTTATGCGGCCACCATCCCCCACCTGACTTTTATGATCTTCCAGATGATGTTCGCGGCCATCACTCCCGCGCTCATCTGCGGCGCCTTCGCCGAGCGCATGAAGTTCTCCGCCTTCCTGCTCTTCACGCTGATCTGGACCACCATCGTCTACGACCCCATCGCGCACTGGGTGTGGAGCGAGAACGGCTTCTTGCACAAGCTGGGCGCGCTCGACTTCGCCGGCGGCACGGTCGTGCACCTCTCGTCGGGGACGGCCGCGCTCGTCTGCGCCATCGTCTTGGGCAAGCGCAAGGGCTACCCGAAGACGCCGATGCCGCCGCACAACCTGCCCATGACGTTGATGGGCGCGGGCCTGCTCTGGTTCGGCTGGTTCGGCTTCAACGCCGGCAGCGCGCTGGAGGCTTCGGGCATCGCGGCCAACGCGTTCTTGTCCACGCACGCCGCCGCGGCCGCCGCCGGCCTGGGCTGGATGTTCTGCGAGTGGAAGCTGCGCGGCAAGCCCACCGCGCTCGGCACCGCCTCCGGCGCGGTCGCGGGCCTGGTCGCGGTGACCCCGGCCTGCGGCTATGTCGGGCCCATCGCCGCCATCGTCATCGGCCTCGTCGCCGGCGGCCTCTGCTTCGCCGGCTGCCACCT
>DATBAA010000153.1:0-9464 GCA_036271755.1 Myxococcales bacterium
TTCGACGCGCACTTCCAGCTGCTTCTTCGCGCCGGCGTCGACGATGGTGACCGGCCGCGCTTTCCATTTGCGAGCGGACGGAACGCCTCCGCCCAGCAGCCGCGCGACCTCTTCCAACGGCCGCTGCGTCGCCGAGAGGCCGATGCGCTGCAGGTCGCGCCCGGTCAGCTCTTGCAGGCGCTCCAATGAAAGAAAGAGATGCGCGCCGCGTTTGGTGGGAACGAGCGAATGGATCTCGTCGATGATGACCGTCTCTACCGAACGGAGAATCTCGCGCGCCTGCGAAGTGAGCAGCAGGTAGAGCGACTCCGGCGTGGTGATGAGCACGTCGGGCGGTGTGCGTTGCATCCGCGCCCGCTCGCTCGCGGGGGTGTCGCCCGTGCGCACGCCGACAGAGGGAATGTGAAGGACACCCGGCAATGCGCCGATACCGGCCAAGGGAGCGCGCAGGTTGCGTTCAACGTCGACGGCCAAAGCTTTGAGGGGCGAAACGTACAAAACGCGACACCGGGCCTTCTTTTCCGGCGGCGGAGTGAACAAAAGACGGTCCAGCGCCGTCAGAAAGGCTGCCAGCGTCTTGCCAGAGCCTGTAGGTGCCAGGAGCAGCGTCGATTCGCCGCGGAGGATGGGCGGCCAGCCTAGCGCCTGCGCGCGTGTAGGCGCGGCAAATGAGGCCGTAAACCATCGCTGTACGGGCTCGTGAAAAGCGACTGACTTTTGCAACTAAATCGCTCCTGGCGCGTCTTAGAGATGCAGGGATCGCAGGCAGGTGAAACCGCCGGGGCCCCTGGGTCGTAACTACACAAAAGGAAATGCGCAACAGAACCGTCCGTTACGCATCGAAGGAATAAGTGAACCCATCACGGGTTCAAAGGTCAGACGGGGAGTTGGAAAGCAAGTGGGCAGCAGGCGTTTTTGCAGTGACCAAGGAAGGAAGAACAATGCGCGACCGCAGTGAGTTTGACGATCTGGCGCCGCTGATCAAGCTGATCCGCGCGCATCCACCGTTCGATCGCGAGACCGAGCTGGTGGTGACGCGGAAAGCCCGCAAGGGCAACAAGCGCGCGCAGGAACAGCTGGTGGTGCACAACCTCAGCCTCGTCATATCCGTCGCGCGCAAGTTCATGGGGCGCGGCGTGAGGCTCGAGGACCTGGTGCAGGAGGGCAACTACGGCCTCTTGAAGGCCATCGAGCACTTCGACCCTGAGAAGGGCAACCGTTTCTCGACGTACGCGGTCTGGTGGATTCGCGCGTACATCACGCGCTGCCTCAAGGACGGTCCGTCGGCAGTCCGGCGCACCATGCCCAACGGCGGCCTGCCTCCGCGCGACATCTCGCTGGAAGAGACGCTCGGCACGGACGGCGACAGCGACGCGACGCACCTCGATCGCCTGGCTGACGAAGGCCCTGGCCCGGACGCGGAGCTGCTCCGCGCGGAGCAGAACGCCAACGTCCGCAACGCGCTAGGCCGCGTCCGCAAGCGGATGGGCGAGCTCGCCTGGGACATCTTGAGCGACCGGCTCACCCAGGACGACCCGCGCACGCTGGAAGATCTCGGCAAGGAGTGGGGCCTGTCGCGCGAGCGCGTGCGCCAGGTGGAGAAGAGCACCCGCAGCTTCCTCTCCCGCTACCTGTCGGACTTCGACGAAGCAGCCTGAAACAGTCTGATTGGAATTGAATGCATTGGGGACCGGGCAACCGGTCCCTTTTGCTTTTCCAGAGCCTGCCTTCTCGGCTAGCTTCCGCGCATGCGTCGACTCGTTTTGTTTTGTTTGCTCGCGGCGGCCTGCGCGCACGCTCCCCGGTCAGGCGATCCGCAAAATTGGCTGGAGCTGCGCAGCGAGCACTTCGTGGTCCGGACCGACCTCGCGGAGGAGGACGCGCGCAAGGCCGTGACCGACATGGAGCTGGCGCGCACCGCGCTCATGGGCGCCGGCTGGCACAGCAACCGCGAGCCGAAGGTGCGCACCGCCGTGGTGCTGCTCGCGAGCCAGCTCGAGCTGCAGGAGTTTGCCACCAAGAGCCTGGGCGGCTTCGCCACCTCCGACGTCTTCGACGAGCCGTTCCTGGCCATCAGCGCGGAGGACATTCTCGCGCAGGGCATCTTCAAGCACGAGCTGACCCACATCATCAACGAGGGCTTCCTGGTCTCGAAGCCGCGCTGGGTCAACGAAGGCATCGCCTGCTACCTGGAGACGCTGGAGATCAAGCGCGGCGGCAACACGGCCACCATGGGCAAGCCCAGCCTGGAGCGGCTGGAGTACCTGCGGCGCAAGCCGGTGGCGCGCTGGTTCACCACCATCTCCACCGGCGGCGACACTTTGGAGATCACGGGCGAGCAAGGCTACGCGTTCGAGACCGCGGCCTGGGCGCTGGTCCACTACTTCGTCGACGCGAAGCCCGAGGCGTTCGATGCCTACCTGACCGGCCTCGCCAAAGGCGTCGACTCGGGCAAGGCCTTCAGCGATGCCTTTCCCGGGCTGCATGAGGAGGAGCTGGGCGCGGCCATGCGCTCGTATCTGAAGACGGGCCGGCTGCGCATCGACACGCTGCCGGTGAAGCCTTGGAGCGGCGCCATCTCGGTGGCGCAGATGGCGCCGGCCGAGTCGTTCGCGCTGCGCGCGGATCTGCTGCGCCTGTCGCCGGGATATGCCTCGCGGCCGGAGCTGGTGGCCGCCGAGGTGGAGAAGGCGCTGGCGGCCGATCCGGGAAATGCGTACGCGCTCATGCTCAAGCAGGGCAGCGACCCCGCGGCCGCCACCAGCGCGCACCCGGACGATTGGCGCGCCTGGTACCTGGCGGCGCTGCGCAACGAGAAGGATCGCAAGTTCATCGACCAGGCGGCAAAGCTCGCGCCCGACAATCCCTCGGTGCTCTCGAAGCTGGCCTACGCGGAGCTGGTCGCCGGCGCGTATGACCGTGGGCTCGCGGCCGCCGCGCATGCGGTGGACCTGGCGCCGGGCCGCAGCGAGGCGCTCGACATGCTCGCCCAGGCGTACGCCGCCAACTCGCGCTGCGACGAAGCGGGGGTCGCCGAGCAGCGGGCCATCGACTCCATTCCCGACGCCTCGGCGAACGGCGTCCCGCCCGCGCTGCTCAAGCGCCAGCGCGACCTGCGCGACCACTGCGGCCCGGCCCGGACGCAGCAGATCGTCCAGCGGGTCACCGCCGAGGTGAAGCTCAAGTCGTGCAAGAAGCCGCTGCCGCGGGTGACGCAGAAGCTCGATCTGACCATCAACTTCACGCTCGCCGAAGACGGCAGCGCCAAGGAAGTGAAGGTCACCGGCGCCGCCAGCGAGGCCATGCGCGCGGCGATGCGCCGCTATGTCGAGAGCTGCTCCTACGAGCCGGTAGTCGTCGACGGCAAGCCGCAGGCCGTGCAGACCACCACCAGGTTCCGGACCTCGAAATGAAGAGGCTCCTGGCGCTGCCTCTGGTCCTCGCCTGCGCCCACGCCGAGCGCGCCAGGGACGCCGCCGCGTGGCTAGAGCTGCGCAGCGATCACTTCGAGGTGCGCAGCGACCTGCCCGAGGCAGAGGCGCGCCAGGTGGTGCAGTCTCTCGAGGAGGCGCGGGCGGTGATGCTGGCGGTGATGTGGCCCGGGCAGGCCGAGCCGGCCGGCAAGATGCAGGTGGTGGCGCTCGCGACCCCGGACGAGGTGGAGGAGTTCGCGCACGACGGCATCAACGGCTTCGTCGGGCCCGACGCCTTCGGCCGGGTGATGGTCGTGACGGGCGGCTCCAGCGGCGACGGCCTGCTCATCGTCAACCACGAGCTGGCGCACGCGCTGGCCGACCACTTCCTGGTGCGGCAGCCGCGCTGGCTCTCGGAGGGCCTCGCCTGCTACCTGCAGACCTTGCACCTGGACCACGCGCTGCACCGGGCGATCGTGGGTGAGCTGGACAAGGACCGTCTGCGCGCCTTGCAGAGCCAGTCGTCCCTGTATCGCGGCGGCGTCTTGAGCATGGGCAGCGAGTTCGCCGAGCTGGGCGGAGAGCAGATCTACCGCTTCGAGAGCGCGAGCTGGGTGCTGGTCCACTACCTCATCAACGAGCGCCGCGACGACTTGAACGCCTACGCCGCGCGGCTTGCGCACGGCGAAGACCCGCTCAAGGCCTTCGATGCGCAGTTTCCCAACCTGAGCGAGGCGGCCATTCAGCTGGCGGTGCACGACTACACGCACGGCGAAGGCACCTTCCGCATGTTCACCATTCCGCTGGCTGCGAAGAGCTACCCTGTGACGGTGCGGACGCTGCCGCGGGCCGAGGCGCTGGCGGTCGTCGCCGATCTCTATGTGCCGCTGGCGGGAAATGCCGGGAAGCGGTCGGAGGCCATTGCACGCGCGCTGCAGGCCGATCCGCTGCATCCGCTGGCGCTGGCCGCCGCGGGCAACGTCAGCGCGGCCGACGCCGCGGCCTCAGTCAAAGCGCACCCTGACGACTGGCGCGCTTTCGAGCTGCTCTATCAACGGAACGGCGACGTCAAGGCGCTGGAGAAGGCCGCGCAGCTCTCGCCGGGAAATCCTGCCGTGCTGGCGGAATTGTCCCGTTTGCGCGGCAAGGCCGGACACTCCAACGAAGCGCTGGCGCTCGCGCTGCAGGCGGTATCGCTGGAGCCGAACAACTTCGACCGGCTGGACGCGCTCTCCTGGGCGTTGGCCGGCAAGCGGCGCTGCAAGGAGGCGCTCGCCACCGAGCTGCGCGCGCTGGAGGTGGTGCCCGACGAGATGCCCAAGGCGCACCTCGCGCAGTTCAAGCTGCGGGCGGTAGATCTGCAGACGCGCTGCGGAGCAACGCCCGGCCACGTCGAGATGGCCGACGCGGAGGGCGCGCCCGACACCGAGCCAGTCCGCAAAGCGTGCGGGCCTTCGCCGCAGGTGGCCGCCCGCGGGTCCGTCAGCGCGGACTACCTGGTGCGCGAGGACGGCACCGTCGGCGACGTGCGCATGACCGGAGACGCGGCCACGGCCACGCTGCGCGTGTTCGAACAGTTCGTGAAGACCTGCCGCTACCAGCCCGCCACCAAGGACGGCAAGCCGGTGGCCATGCGGCTGCGGCAGGATCTGAGCGTCCACGCAAAATAGCGCTTATCCGCTTCGTCCGATTTGCCGATATGGCGGGGCGGGGTGCCCCTTTCTCATGCAGGCTGTGCTAGCAAAACTGGAAATGCCGGTCGAACGTCAGACCATCCTCTCCGCCGACGACGAGTTGGCGCGGGAGGTTGAAGGCCGGATCCTGCAGGTCTCGGCAAAATTCGAGAGCGGGCTGCGCGAGCGCGTCACGCGCCTCTTGCTCACCGCTGCCGAAGCCGTCCTCAAGCTCTCCGATCTGGACCTGGTGCGCCACGAGAGCAACGAAGAGCAGGGCGGCCACACGCTGGCGCTCTGGGAAGAGCTGGCGCCGGTGATGGGCTCTACCGTCCAGCACGTCAACGAGCTCATCGACGACGCTTCGCTCGAGTTTCCACCGCCGCCGGAAGCGGACGTCGAGGACAACCTGGACGACGCCTTCGGCCCCGCGAAGCAAGAGGGAAATCGCGACGACGAAGAAGAGCTGCTCACGCGGGATCAAGAGGTGGCGAAGCTGGTCTCGGCGGTGTGCGGCGGAATGCGGCGCGACGTGAAGGGCCTGGGCGAGCGGCTGCGCAACCCGCAAGTGATGAGCGACCCCTGGATGCTGATCAGCGATCTGCTCGAGTTTCGCGGGCGGGTCCGCGGCGCGCTGGGCGAGCTCATCTACCAGGTGGCGAGCTTCGTCGCCGAGGTGGATCGAGAAGACGTGGTCCCCGGATACCTGGCTGAATTGGAGTCGGGCATCATCGTGCGCCAGGCCACCTCCAACCTGGCGTTTCTCTTTCGCGGGCACACCAAGCGCATCGGCGCCGCCAGCGACGAGCGGATTCTCCCGGCGCTGCAGGACGCCTGGAAGGACCTGCACTCGTTTTCGCGGACGCGGGCGCTGCCGGCCTTGCGCACCAGCGACAAGCGCATCTTCTTGGAGACCCGCGCGACGCTCTACCGGCTGCTCAAGACCTCGCCGCCGCACGTCCGTGAGATCAAGCAGTCGGTGGAGAACCTGGCGCGCTTTCTCGACTCCATGTCGGTGGTCTCGCGCCGCGAAGCGCTGCGGCTGCACGACCGCGCGCAGCTCGCGAAAGTGGGGCGGCACATGGAGCTGGCGCAGAGCAACCTTTTGCAGCCCGAGGCCGCGCGGAACGAGCTTGGCGCCGGGTTGCAGGCGGCCATGCGCCTCTACGGCCGCGACGTCCAGCTCGACGCCTATCTGCGCGGGCAGAGGCATTTCCCCTCCGAGTGGCTGTCGGATACGGAGATTCCTTATGAAGTGGAGCGGGTCGCGGGACTGCTGGCCGGCATCGCTCCGCCTTGACAGAAGGCGCGGCGCTCCTTGACCGCGGGGTCTCTTAGGGGCAAAAAACGCCCCGTCCTCACGGAGATGCCCATGAAACGACTCGCGCCGGCTCTGATTGTCCTAGCTGCCTTTGCGTCGCACGCCGACGAAGGCATGTGGACCTACGATAACTTCCCCTCGCAGAAGGTGGCCAAGAAGTACAACTTCACGCCCTCGAAGGAGTGGCTGAACGAGGCGCAGCTGGCCTCGGTGCGGCTCGCCGGCGGCTGCTCGGGCAGCTTCGTCTCGCCCGAGGGCCTGGTGATGACCAACCACCACTGCGCGCACTCGTGCATCGAGCAGCTCTCCACCAAGGACCGCGACTTCGTGGCGCAGGGCTTCTATGCGCCGACGCTCGAGGCAGAGGTGAAGTGCCCCGAGATCGAGCTCAACCAGCTGCTCGAGATCGCCGACGTGAGCGCCAAGATCCACGGCGCCACCGAGGGTCTCAAGCCGGGCAAGGAGTTCAACGACAAGCGCAAGGCCGCCATGGCCGCGGTGGAGAAGGAGTGCGCGGCCGGCGACGAGAAGCTGCGCTGCGACGTGGTCGAGCTCTACCACGGCGGTATCTATAGCTTGTATAAATACAAGCGCTTCCAGGACGTGCGGCTGGTGTTTGCCCCCGAGTTCCGCATCGCCTTCTTCGGCGGCGACCCCGACAACTTCAACTTCCCGCGCTACGACCTGGACGTCTCCTTCATTCGCGCCTGGGAGGACGGCAAGCCGGCGCACACCGAGCACTCGTTCAAGTGGTCTTCGTCGGGCGTCCACGAGGGCGAGCTGTCGTTCGTCTCCGGCAACCCCGGCGGCACCGATCGCGAGCTGACCGTGGCCGAGCTGCAGTACCAGCGCGACGTGGCGCTGCCCGAAGCCATCGCCGACCTGGCGCAGTATCGCGGCGCGCTGACCATGTTCACCCAGAGCTCGCCCGAGCACGCGCGCGTTGGCGAGGCCAACCTCTTCGGCGTGGAGAACAGCTTCAAGGCGCTCAAGGGCCGCTTCGAGGCGCTGGTCACGCCGGCGCTGTGGAACCAGAAGGTCGAGCGCGAGAAGTCGCTGCGCGCCAAGGTGAACGGGCGCTCGTCGATGAAGAAGAAGTACGCCGAGGCCTGGGACCTGTCAGCGAAGGCCATCGCGCAGTTCCAGCCGCGCCACCTGGAGTACCGCTACGTCGAGGGCGGCGCCGGCTTCAACAGCCCGCTCTACCGCGCCGCCCGCGACCTGGTTCGCGGCACCGCCGAGCTGCAGAAGCCCAACGAGCAGCGCCTGCGCGAGTTCACCGACTCGAAGCTGCCGCAGCTCAAGCAGCGGCTCTTCTCCAAGGCGCCCATCTATCCCGAGTTCGAGACCTTCAAGCTCACCTACAGCCTGACCAAGCTGCGCGAGGCGCTGGGCGCGGACGACCCGTTCGTCAAGAAGGTGCTGGGCAAGAAGAGCCCCGCCGAGCTGGCCGCCGAGCTGGTGAAGAGCAAGCTCTACGACCCGGCCGTGCGCCAGCAGCTCTGGCAGGCCGGCCGCGAAGCGGTGATGGCGTCGGACGACCCGATGATCCAGCTCGCCAAGGCCGTCGATCCGGACGCGCGCGTGCTGCGCACCTGGTACGAGGAGACCATCGACGCCGCCGAGAAGCGCGGCGACGAGCTGGTGGCCCAGGCGAAGTTCGACCTGGAAGGCAAGAGCAACTATCCGGACGCCACCTTCACGCTGCGGCTCAGCTACGGCGCGGTGAAGGGCTACGAAGAGAAGGGCCACCACGTCTCGCCGGTCACCAACTTCGCGGGCGCGTTCGATCGCGCCACCGGCCGCGATCCGTTCCAGCTGCCGGACAGCTGGATCGCCGCGCAGTCGAACAAGCAGATCTCGATGTCGACGCCGTTCGACTTCGCCAGCACCAACGACATCATCGGCGGCAACTCCGGCTCGCCGGTGTTCGACAAGGACCTGCGCGTCATCGGCCTCATCTTCGACGGCAACATCCAGTCGCTGGGCGGCGAGTACGGCTATGACGAGAGCGTCAACCGCGCCGTCGCGGTGGACAGCGCGGCATTGACCGAGGCGCTGGACCACATCTACGGCGCGAAGCGCATCGTCAGCGAGCTGAAGGGCTCGTCGGGCGCGGCCGTGGGCGCCGGCGCGAAGTAGGCTTCAGGTTTTTCAGGGTCCAGGCTTCAGGTTTTGGCTCCGGCGGGGGAAACTCGCCGGAGCCTTTCTTTGAGGAGCGCACGTGCGTCCGCCAGGCGAAGTCGATCAGGTCGATTGGGCCGCGTTTCCGCGCCCGGACATGATTGGATACGATCCCGCCGGAGTGCCGGTCCAACGCGCCGTGCGCCTCACGCTCAGCGAAGAGCTGAACGCGCTCATGACGACAAACCCAGCGCCTGAGGTTCAGGCAACGGTCTCTCGCCTCCGGGCCACTTTGGCCGAGATAAACGCGTAGGAGGCTTGATCTCCAGGCACCACCGCCTTGAGCTGGAAGCAGCAATTCGGATTATCCTTGCGGCATGTCGAAGCCGGAACGAATCCCGCCGCGAGCGACCTACGAAGATCTGAAGCGCGTTCCGGACCATAAGGTGGCCGAGCTTGTCGCGGGAGAGCTGATCGTTTCGCCGCGGCCAGCGGCGCGCCATGCGGTGGCTTCGTCGCGCCTGACTGGTGCGCTGACAATCTTTGACCGCAAGCCGGGCGGAAACGAGCCCGGAGGCTGGCACATTCTCATCGAGCCTGAACTGCATTTTGGCGAGGACGTGCTGGTGCCGGATCTCGCCGGCTGGCGGCACGAGCGAATGCCCTTGGTTCCTGACGTGGCGTTTTTCACGCTCGCGCCAGACTGGATTTGCGAGGTCATGTCGCCCTCCACCCGGGCGTTCGACCGTGTTCGCAAGCTGCCCATCTATGCTCGAGAGGGCGTCGGCCACGCGTGGCTGCTCGATCCCATCGACAAGGTGCTCGAGGTCTATCGACGCGATGCCGCCGGCTGGCTCTCGGCCGGCGCCTATCAGGGCGCCCTGAAAGTCCGGGCGGAGCCGTTTGAAGCGATCGAGATCGACCTGGCGCGGC
>DATBAA010000154.1:0-7004 GCA_036271755.1 Myxococcales bacterium
AGGTGGCGAACCGCGTGGTGCGCCTCAACCGCAGCGCGCTCGAGATCAGCCGCGGCGACTTGTCGAAGCCGCTCTCCACCGACCGCGTCACCGTCCTGGGCGCTGACGAAGTCGACGAGCTCTCGGTGGCCATCTCGCACATGCAGGAGAACCTGCGCGAGCTGGTCGGCCACATCCAGCGCAGCAGCCGGCAGGTGGCGGACTCGGCCGACGAGATGCAGGTGTCGACCGGCAACGTCACCGCCAGCGCGGAAGAGATCAAGGAGTCGATGGATCAGATCGCCACCGGCGCCGAGGATCAGCTGCGGCTGGTCGAGCGCGCGAGCGGCCTCATCGCCGACATCGCCCGCTCCATCGGCAAGAGCAACAACACCGCCGGCGCCGCCGCCGAGGCCGCGACGGCCACCAGCGCGGCCGCGCAGTCGGGCGGAGCCGCGGCGCAGCTCGCCGCCGAGAAGATCAAGAAGGTCTTCGCCGAGATCGAAGCTGCCAGCGAGACGGTGTTCGCCTTTGGGGAAAAGACCCAGGAGATCTCCAAGATCGTCGTCGCCATCACCGGCGTGGCTCAGCAGACGAATCTCCTCGCCCTGAACGCCGCCATCGAAGCGGCCCGCGCCGGCGAGTACGGCCGCGGCTTCGCGGTGGTCGCCGACGAAGTGCGCAAGCTGGCCGAGAGCGCGGGACGTTCGGCCGAGCAGATCAGCCGTCTGGCGCAGGAGATCAGCCAGCGCAGCCAGCACGCCGTCGCCGCCATGAAGGAAGGCATCGACGAATTGGGCCAGGGGCGCGAAGACCTCGCGCAGATCATCTTGAGCCTCGACGAGATCGTCCATGCCACCCAGGCAGGCAGCGAGCGGGTGACGGCGATTTCCCTTGCAGCCAAAGAGCAACTCGCGGGATCGGAAGAGATGGTCAAGGCCATCGCCGAGATCCGCCAGGTCGCCTCCGGCAACGCGAAGAGCACGGAAGAGGTCTCCCGCGCCATTCGCGAGCAGGCCGTGGTGACCGCTTCCATCAACAGCGCTTCGCAAGAGCTGACCACCGTCGCGGTAGAGCTGCAGAACGTCGTCTCACGCTTCAAGTTGGAGTAACCGTCCATGCGCGCCGTCATCTGTCTTCATGGTGGCAACCGCTACGCCCTCCCGCTCACGGCGGTGCGGCGGGTGACGGAGATGGGCTTCGTTGCGCGCGTGCCGCGGTCTCCGCCCGCGCTGCTCGGGGTGATGAACCAGCAGGGCCGCGTCGCCTGCCTGGTCGATTTGGGGGCGCTGGTCGGCCTCAAGGCGAGGCCGGCGCGGCCGGAAGGCAAGGTCGTGATGCTGCAGCGAGCGCGGGGCGAGGTGGGCATTTATGTCTCGGAGGTGGCCGGCATTCAGGACCTGCCCGCCGAGGCGCGCGACGTGACCTTCGCGCAAGGCGCGGTGCATGCGCAGGTCGACTCTTTGGAGGGCCCTGTGAAGCTGATCGATCCGGAGCTGCTGCAGCGGGCCATCGACAATCTGGTGGAGGCGTAAAGCGATGCCTCAGAGGCGAGTGCTCATCGTCGACGATGCGCTGTTCATGCGGAACACGCTTCGAGACATCTTTGCCAGCGCGGGGTTCGCCATTGCGGGCGAGGCCGACGACGGCGTGCAGGCCGTGAACATGTTCCGCGAGCTGAAGCCCGATCTCGTGACCATGGACATCGTCATGCCCTACAAGTCCGGCATCGACGCGACCCGCGAGATCGTGCAGCTCGATCCGGGCGCGGTGGTGATCATGTGCTCGGCGCTCGGCCAGGAATCGCTGGTGATGGAGGCCATCGAGGCGGGCGCCACGGACTTCATCGTCAAGCCGTTCCGCGGCGAGGACGTGCTGGCGGTGGTGAAGAAAGTCCTCGGCGAGTAGTCGCCCATGCCCGAGGGCCCGCACAGGTATCTCAGCACCTTCCTCGCCGAGTCGGGCGAGCAGCTGGAGGGTCTTGCCCGCGAGCTGGTGCGGGCCGAGCAGGAGCCGCCCGACGGCGCGCTCTGGGACTCGATGTTCCGCCGCATCCACAGCATCAAGGGCGGGGCCGCGCAGGTGGGCCTCACCGCCATCGTCGACGTCGCCCACGCGGCGGAGTCGCTGATGGGCAAGCTCAAGACCGGCAGGCAGAAGCCCTCGCGCGAGCAGGTCGACCTGTTGCTGCGCGCCCGCGACATGCTGATGGCCGAGGTGGAGCGCGCGGCCAAGGTGCGGCCCGAGAACGAGGACGCGGAGCTGGTGGCGCGCCTGCAAGAGGCGGCGCGCGCCATTCCCGAAGCGGTGGTGACGCCCCCGCCGCCCGTCGCGCAGCAGCAGCCCAAGGTGGTGGTCGATCCTTCGCTGCCGCTCTACGACGTCTTCGTCACGCTGGCCAAGACCTGTCAGGCGCCGGGAGCGCGCGCGTCGATCGTGCAGCGCAAGCTGAAGGCGCTGGGCGCGGTGCTCGAGTTCGAGCCGTCGCCGCAGCAGCTGATGCAGAAGAAGGGCGGCGCGCGCGTGGCGGCGCTGGTCTCGACCAGCCACACCGTCGACGAGATCCGCGGCTCTCTGGCCAACGTTCCGGAGGTCGAGCAGGTGGAGGTGAAGCTCGCGCCGGTGACGGCCGCGCCGCAAGCTCCGCACGTCGAAGCGCAGGGCGCGCTGCGGGCCCTGCCCGAGGCGGCTTCGACCGAAGAGCCGCGCATGGAGGCGACGGTCCGCGTCCGCGCCACCGCCCTGGATCAGCTGCTCGATCAGGCCGCGGAGGTGCTGCACGGCATCGCCCGCCTGCGCGAGGCCTCGCGCAAGCTGCCCGAGACGGCCGCGGCGGCGTTCGAAGCCGAGATCGACCGCCTGCGCCGCACCGCCCGCGAGCTGCACGGCCGGGTGATGGACGCGCGCCTCACCCCTTTCTCTGCCCTGACCGAGCGGCTGCCGCGCACCGTCCGCGATCTGGCCCACCGGCTCGACAAGGAGATCGACGTCGAGCTGCACGGCGCGGAGGTCGAGCTGGACCGCACCGTCATCGACGCGCTGGGAGATCCGCTCACGCACCTCGTGCGCAACGCGGTCGATCACGGCTTCGAGACGCCCGTGCAGCGCCTGACCGCCGGCAAGAGCGAGCGCGGCAAGCTCGTGCTCACCGCCCGCCGCGAGCGCGACAAGGTGCTGGTGGAGGTGACCGACGACGGCCGCGGCTTCGACGTGGCCGAGCTGCGCAAGCGCGCGGTGCTGATGGGCGCCCTGACCGCGCAGAAGAGCGCGGAGCTGACCGACTCGCAGGCCTGCGAGCTGGCCTTCCTGCCCGGGCTCTCCACCCGCGCCGAGGCCACCGAGACCTCGGGCCGCGGCGTCGGCCTCGACGTGGTGAAGTCCACCGTGGAGAAGCTGGGCGGCAAGCTCTCGGTCAAGTCGACGCGAGGCCTGGGCACGGCCTTCACGCTGGAGCTGCCGCTCTCGGTCTCGATGGCAAATTTGTTGCTGGTGCAGGTGGCCGGCGAGCTCTACGGACTTCCGCTCCACCGCGTGGTGGTGACCACCGAGAACGACCTGATGGCCCGCGGCGGCGAAGGCTTCGAGGCGCGCTCGCTGGCGGTGATGGGGCAGCTCGTCCGCGCCTACTCGCTGGCCAAGCTCTTCGGATTGCCCTCGCTGGCGCCGCCGGGCCCGCGGCCCTTCGCGGTGTTGGAGGTGGACGGCGTCCGCTTCGCGCTCGCGGTCGATCGCCTCGTCGGCCAGGAGGAGGCGGTCTTGAAGCCGCTCTTCCCGCCGTTGGACAAGGTGAAGGGTCTCGCCGGCGCCACGGTGCTGGGCAACGGCCGGCCGCTCCTGGTGCTCGACCCGCGCGGCCTGCTCGATCTGGCTGAAGGTCCGCTGCGGTTGAAGGGAGCGGCGTAAAGCTTCCATGCGCGCATCTCTCACCCCGTCCGAGCTCACACCTCAGCAGATCGAAGCGCTGCGCCAGCTGGCCAACCTGGGCTCGTCCGATGCGGCGCGCTCCCTGGGGCGGCTGCTCGGCACCCAGGTCGAGGCGGTGCAGCCGCGGGCGCAGGTGGCTCCGAAGGGCGCGGTCGAGCGGGTGCTGCCGCCGGACAGCGCGGCCTTCAGCGTCCGCTTCACCGTCGAAGGCGGCGCGCGGCTGCGCTGGGTGATGCACGTGACCGAAGAGGGCGCGTCCTTGATGGGCGGCCTCTTGCTCGGCGCGCCTCTGTTGGGAGAGCTCCCCGACAGCCGCATGTACGCGAGCGCGCTGGCCGAGATGAGCAACATCGTCGTCTCCAGCTACGTCGGTGGCCTTGCCGCCGCGGTGGGGCTGACCTTGGTGCCGTCGATTCCCTACGTGGGCACGGGCACGCTCTCGCAGACGCTGGAAGATGCCTTCGGCGATCTCGATTCTTCGCTCTTGCTGGTGACCGATCTGCGGCTGCCCGGGGTGCGCCACGCGGGGCGGATCATCGCCGCTCCGGTCGACGACTCGATCGCGCGGCTCTTGTCGATGCTCGGCGCCGCGTAGTACGAGCCGCGCATGGACGCGCGCGAGCTGCTGAGTCTTCTGGAAAAAGTGCGGGCAGGCGAAGTGGCTCCGCGCGAGGCGGCGAAGCGCGTCGGCGACTTGTCGGTGCAGTCGGTCGCCGACTTCGCGCAGCTGGACGGCGAGCGCGCGCTGCGGATGGGCGTGCCGGAGGTCATCTACGGCGAGCGCAAGCGGCCCGAGCAGATCGGCGCGCTGGTCGAGCGGCTGGTGTCGCTGGGGCAGGGCGTGCTGGTGACGCGCATGGCCTCCGAAGCCGAACCGGCCGCCATGGCCGCCGCGCCGCTGGGCCGCTACGATCCGGTCTCACGCACCTTCACCGCGCCTCCCGCGGCCGGCTGGCCCGAACGGCAGGGCATGGTCGCGGTGGTCTGCGCCGGAACGACGGACATCCCGGTGGCCGAAGAGGCCTGCGCCGCGGCCCACCTGGTCGGCGCGCGCGTGGAGCGCAGCTACGATGTGGGCGTCTCCGGGCTGCACCGGCTCTTGCGGCGCGCGCCGGCCCTGCGCGAGGCGGACGCGCTGGTGGTCTGCGCCGGAATGGAGGGCGCGCTGCCGTCGGTGGTGGGCGGCCTCGTGGCGCGGCCGGTGATCGCGGTGCCCACCAGCATCGGCTACGGCGCCTCCCTGGGCGGCATCGCGGCCTTGCTGGCCATGCTCAACTCCTGCGCGGCCAACGTGACGGTGGTGAACATCGACAACGGCTTCTCGGCGGGCTTCTCGGCGGCGCTCATCGCGCGCAGCTCGCACGCGGCGCGCGGACAGCTGGCCTTGTGAGGACGCTCGCGCTCGACCCGGTGGGCGGCATCGCCGGAGACATGCTCATCGCCGCGCTGCTGCACCTGGGCGCGCCGCGGGCGGCGCTCGACGAAGGCCTGCGCAAGCTGGGCCTGCCCATCGAGGTGATCGCGCAGGAGGTGGCGGTCAACGGCATCGGCGCGCTGCACGTCGAGGTTCGCGGGCCGGCGGAGGATCACGTCCACCGTCCGTGGAAGGAGATTCGCGCGCTCATCGATCGCGCCGGGCTCGCCCCACGGGTCGCGCGGCGTTCGCAAGAGGCGTTCGCGCTGCTGGCCCGCGCCGAGGGAAAAGTGCACGGCGTCGCGCCGGAAGAGGTCGAGTTCCACGAGGTGGGCGCGCTCGACTCCATCGCCGACATCTGCGGCGCGGCCTTGCTCGTCGAAGCTTTGCAAGTCGAGCGCATCGTCGCGCTGCCGCCGCCCGCCGGCTCGGGAACGACGCGCAGCGCGCACGGCATCATTCCCGTGCCCGCGCCTGCCACGCTCGAAGTGCTGCGCGGCCGGACGGTGCGTCCCAGCGGCCCGGGCGAGCGGACCACGCCCACCGGCGCTGCGGTGCTGGCTGCGTGGACTGAAGAGGTCGCGGCGCTGCCGGAGATGAGCATCGAGGCGGCCGGCTACGGCGCGGGCAAGAAGCGCTGGGACGACGCGCCCAACCTGCTGCGCGCGGTGCTGGGCGAGACGAAGGCGCAGGCCGAAGGCGCCTGGGTCTTGGAGACCAACCTCGACGACCTCTCGCCGCAGCTGATCTCGCTGGCCCTCGACGCGGTCCTCAAGGCCGGCGCGCTCGACGCCTGGATCGCGCCGGTGACCATGAAGAAGGGCCGCCCCGGCCACCTCTTCGGCGCGCTCTGCTCCGACGCCCATCGTGCCGCCATCGAAGCGGTGCTCTTCCGCGAGACCTCGACGCTGGGCGTGCGGGCGACGCGCGTCTCGCGCACCATCCTCGATCGCGAGCTGGTGGAAGTGACCACACCGTATGGAAAGGTGCGGGTGAAGCTCGGCCGATCGAAAGGCCAGCTCTTGAATGCGCAGCCGGAGCTGGAGGATTGCAGGCAGGCCGCCGAGCGCCACGGCGTCCCTGTGAAAGAAGTGCAGGCAGCCGCCCTTTCGGCCTTTCGCCGAGCCTAGGGGCCTGGGCTAGAGTGCTCCCAGGGGGTCAGGGAGCTGTCGCGCTTGCCGTACAATCGAAGGACACGCCTTGCCCTGATTGGGGCCGGAGCCAAAGCGCTCCGCGGGCAGCTCATCGCGGCGGGCGTCGAGATCTCCGACGACCCGGGCGCCGCGGCCTTGATCGATCTGCAAGAGACCGCGGAGGTCGTCGCGGCTGCGCGCACGAGCCACTCGCTGCTCCTGGGCCTCGCCGCGCCGGACGCTCCCGCCGAGACGCGCGTCGACGCCATGGTTCGCAGCGCGGCGGACGTTCCCCAGCTGCTCTCGCTGCTCGGCGCGGCCCAGGAAGATGCGCGCCGCAAGGACTCCGATCTGGAAGCGCTGGTCGACGTCACCGCCGCGCTCGCCCGCGGTGGCGATCCAGAGCAGCTGCTCGCGCACGTGGTCGCGCGCATCGCGGGCCGGCTGACCGTCGAGCGCTGCTCGCTGGTGCTCATCGAGGCCGACGGCACCGGCTCGGTGGTGGTGGCCAGCGACGACGCGCAGGCGGGCGGCAAGCGCATCGATCTCGTGCT
>DATBAA010000155.1:0-8949 GCA_036271755.1 Myxococcales bacterium
AAGACCGGCGAGGGCGTGACGCCTCCGGCGGCAGGAGAGGCCGTGATCTCGTAGTTGGTGATGGGGCTGTTGCCGACGTTGTCCGGCGCGGCCCAGGTGACGATGGCGGCCTCGCCCGGGTTTGCGCTGGAGTCGAACGTCGCCGCGACCGTGTTCGGAGCCGAGGGCGCGCCGACCGTGGCGGCCATGAAGACCGCCGCAGACGACGCGCTGTTGTTGCCCGCGCCCGCGCCGTTCAAGGCGTCCACGGCGAAGGTATAGGTGTCGTTCGGCGTCAGCCCGGTGACCGTCGCGGCGGTCGGCGAGGCCGGGACATCGATGCTGGCCGTCGCGCTGGTGGTGACGTTGGTGGTGACGATTCGATAGCCCGTGACGGCGGTGCCGCCGTTGGGCGCGGGCGCCGTCCAGCTGACGGTGGCCGAAGTAGACCCGGTCTGCTGCGCGCTCACGCCGGTGGGCGAGTTGGGCTGCACGTCCGGAACGACCGCTGGCAAGGCGGTGGGAGTGCTGACCGCGCCGTTGTCGGCGACCACGCTGAAGACGTAGCTCGTGCCGTTGGTGAGTCCGGTGACGGTCGTCGTCTGCGTCCCGGTGCCGTTGGCCGCCACGTGAATGGGCGCGCCCAGGCTGGGAGTGCTGGTGATCTCGTAGGCCACGATGGGCACGCCGCCGGTGTGGCCCGCGCCGGGCGGGCTCCAGCTCAGCGTCGCCTGGCCATTGCCGCGCACGGTGCTCACCACGCCGGGCGGGTCCGGGTTGGTGAAGACGGTGACCGAGTTCGATGGCGTGGATGCGGGCGAGTCGTCGATCTCGTTGGTGGAGACGACGGTGAAGGTATACGCCGTGCCCGCGGTGAGCCCGGTGATGCTGGCCGTCGTGCCCGCGCCGGTGATCTGCGTGACCGCGCCGCCGGGCTGCGCGGTGATGGTGGAGTGCTGGATGACGTCGCCACCGTTGGACACCGCCAACCAGTTCAAGGTCGCGCTGTTGTTGCCGGCGGTGGCCACCACGTTGGACGGCGCGGCCGGCGCTCCTTGGACGCTGATGTTGGCGACGTCGGGCGCGGAGTTCTTGCCGGCGAGCGACACCACCAGCTGGAAGGTCAGGGCCGCGCCGTTGGCCGGCGCGGGGAAGGTCATGATCGAGTTGTCCGCGGCCGCGGGCGTCAGCAGCACCGTGGGACCGGACGTTTGTGTCCAGGTGTAGCTCGAGCCGTATTGGCTGGTCTGCCCGCTCATGGTCACCACCACGCCGGACGTGAGGAAGTTGCCCGGATGCGAGACGGTGATGTGCGCCACCGGATTGCCCGGCGCCTTGAACGGCACGCCCAGGAACGCGGCCAGGATCTTGGGCTGGCTCGGGTAGCTCGTCCAGAAGTTGCGCGAGCCCTTCTCCGACAGCGGCATCACGCCCTGCTCGAAGACGCGGGTGGCGATGAGCGGCTTCTCGTTGATGAACTTGGTGATGGTGGAGAAGTTCCGGAACGGCTCGCGCTGCGCATGGCAGCCGACGCAGCTCTTGCCGAACACCTTCGAATAGAGGTCGTGCCCCTGCTGCGAAACGTCCCAGCCCGGCAGCACGGTGTCGGAGATGAAGGTGGGGCTGGGGTGTCCGACGCCGCCGTAGAACGCGTCGATCATGTCCATGACCGGAGGCCGCTCGACGCCGGCGTAGAGCGGATCGTTCGGATCCCACGTCGCATAGACGGCCTCGTTCAAGGTCTTGAACGCCGCCTCTTGCGAGGCGCGGTCCGCGCCCGGCGGGAACTGCAGGTTGTCCAGGTCGAAGGGAATGAAGCGCGCGCCGATGTTGCCGCCGTTCGACTGGTAGGTGAAGTCGGTGTTGTTGCTGCCGTGGCAGGAGAGGCAGACCGAGGGGTTGTTCTTGGGGCCGTGGTCATCGAGCTTGGGGTCGATGATGCGGTCGCCCTTCTTGTTGTAGACGTAGAACTGGGTGAAGAACGGGTCTGTGTCCTTGCCGTTCGGACCGGGCGACCACTCCATGGTCACCGTCGCGAAGTAGTTGTTGCCGAGCACCGCGTCGCCGCCGGTCAGGTAGTTGTCGACGTAGAAGGCGACGCGCCCGTCCTTGTTCTTGCGCACGTGCATGTGGCGGCCGAAGCCCAGGTCCGCGTGCGAGACGTAGATGGCGTTGGCCGCCAGATCGGGTGCGTCGTTCGGGTCGATGTTGTTGAAGCCGTTGGCGTCCTTCCAGTCGTCGAGCGTCGAGCGCTTGGGGAACGGTCCGGGGTCGATGGTGTCGTAATAAGCCTGCGCGGAAATGTCCGTATCCTGATTCAACGCGCCGACGAGAAAGTGTGAGTTGGGCAGGCCGAGCGACTCCTGATTCGGCGGCAGCGTGACCGAGAGCTGCATCTGCGTGCCGCGCTTCACCGGGACGCCCGGCGCCGGAACCTGCGTCGGAACCTCGCCGCCGTCGCGCACCTGGACGGGCGGGTCCGCCACCACTTCGATGAAGGTGAAGCCGCCGTCCAGATCGGCGGAGTCAGGCAGCGCCAGGCCGGCGTCGGTGACGATGTCGCCCACCTGGTCCATGTCCATGCCGGTCAGATCGGGCACGGCCACGCAATCGCCGCCGTTGCTGCAGGCGTCTGAGCAGACGCATTCGCCGTACGCGATCTGCGACGGAAGGCAGATCTGCAGGCCCTCGGTGGAGCCGCCGCAAGAGCAGCGGTTGGTTTGATTGACGGCGCAGGCAGCGGCGGCCTGCGACGAGGCGCCCTTACTGCAGGCGACGAAGCTGAGGCAGGCGGCGACGAATAAGATTCGCTTCATATGTTTCAGTATCCAAGCTGCTGCTGACGCGGTTTGCCGTACTTGTCGGGCGGAAACGGATTGGGACGCTTGTCGGCGGCGATGTTGAACGAGAGCGGCGAACCTTCGCTGACGGTGATCTTCTTCTTGGTCACGGCGCTCGCGCTCTCGTGCCAGATGGTCGCCTCGTAGTTGCCCGGCGGCACGTTCTTGATGGTGAAGGCGCCGCTGCCGTCGCTGACGGCGTAATAAGGAGTGTCGACCACCACCACGTAGCCGAGCATGGTCGCGTGGATGTTGCAGAGCAGCTCGACGACGCCGGGCTTGTCGAACTTCTGCGGCGTGTCCACGCCGGCCTTGTGCAAGCCGGTGTCGAACGAGGTGGTGGGGCTGAGCGAGAAGACGTTGTGGAAGAGCTCGTCCTCGTTGCGGAAGTTGACCGTGCTGCCCACCGGCACCGCCATCACGTGCGGCACGAAGCGCTTGTCCTTCTGAATGTACGAGCGCGTGACCGGCGGAGCCTTGGGCAGGAAGCCTTCGCCCTTCAGCGTGATCACCGCGCCGCCCGGTCCGACGGTGCCGCCGCCAGCCACGGTGCCGCTGATGGTGACGGTGGGCGGAGGCTTCGGCTTCTCGTCGGCGATGGGCTGTTCAACGGGCGCGCCCGGCAAACCGACGGCGTCCTTGCGCGCCTGTGCCAGGAGCGGCTTCACCACCGCCTCGACGTCGGCGGGCACGCCGTCGATCTTGAGCAGCGCCTCCCATTTGGCGACCGCCACCGGGTACTCACCCGCGTCGAAGGCGAGCTTGCCCGCGGTGAGCAGGTTCGCGATCTGGGTCTCGCGATCGATGAGCTTGAGCATGCGCGTATCCGCTGGCCCATGCTTCGTGGCAGCGGCGGCGGAAAGCAGAATTGCGAGGCCGAAGATCCGCATCAAAAGCACCAATCAGAAAGAGTAGACGAACGACGAAGTGAACACGTTGTTGGCGACCGGCGGCAGGCCGGTAACCTCTCCGTTCAAGAGCCCTTCGGCCTTGACGATCAGCTCGTCCCAGAGATCGAGACGGAAGCCGAAGGTCAGCCGCTCCACTGTATATGCAGTGAGGCCCTCGAACTGAGCGTGACGCTGCTCATACCGGACATAAGGGGTGAAGCGGCGGAACGCACCATCGGTCAACGGAAGGCCGTAGGACAACATTCCATATGCGCCCCTGGCCCTGAAGCCGGACACCAGCGTCTCGGCCAGCGGCAAGCCGTTGGACTTGTCGGCGGCGCCTTCGTCCTGGAGGATGCTGATGCCTTCTCCCTCGAGCGCGATGCCGTAGAAGAGCAGGCGCACATCGGCGCCGATGACCCACTGGTGCACGCGGACGCCGTGCTGATCATTGCGCGGACCGTACTCGCCGCTGGTGCCAAGCTTGAACTCGACTTTGGGTAGGTTCAGCTCATACCCGAGGCGCGCGGCGATGATGGGCCGGCCGGCGATGCTCAGGTCGGGTGGGGAAAGCGACTCCACCAGCGTGCCGCCGTTGGTGGCCGAGACGTTCAAGCTGAGCGCCGACCACGCCGCGGGGATCTGCTTGCGGAAGAAGGCCTTGAGCCCCAACGACTGCCCCGTCGTGTAGCGCGCGATCAACGAGGGCGTGATGTTGGTGCGCAGGTTCGATTCGTTCTGCTGGTACTCGATGCCGAAGACCGAGTCGAACTTGCCGACCGAGATGGCAAACTCCTGCGAGGCCAGGGGCGCGATGCGCGCGAAGGCCTGCTCGACGATGACGCGGGTGTTGTTGCCGTTGGTGGAGTCGAAGCGCGGCAGGAGCTGGAAGCGGCTGAAGAGCAGGATGGGCGCGGTCGCGGGGACATACTTGATGTCCACGTCGAAGGTGTTGAGCATGAACGACGGCTGGCCGCCGATGTTCATCGAGCGCGGCAAGAAGCCGTTGACGAAGCGCGTGGTCGAGGTGGAGGCCACGTCGCCGCGCGAGTTCACCGCGGTGGCGAACGGGTCGGTGACGTAGTCCGCGGGGATGCGCGTGTCGCCGACCGCGAAGGAGGTGCCGTCGCCCTGCGCGGCCGCGAAGCCGATGTCGCCGTAGCCGTTGATCTGCAGGCCGGTGCCGCTGGCGGCGACGGGGGGCGCGTACTCCTGCGCGAGGACTGCCGGAGAGAGCAGCAGAAGGAGAAAGAGCTTTTTCATGGCGCCACGCCGTCGAAGAAGACGACGCCGCCCGCCGTGAAGCGGAAGGTGTCGGTAAAGGCCTCGACCGGCAGGTTGTTCTCGATGGCGGCTTGCGTGTCGAGCCAGGTGCAGCCGTCGGGGAAGTTGCTCAGCCTGATGCAGCTGCCGTCCAGCGCCACCCGCAGCGTGTACTGCTCGCGCTGCGGCAGCTGTTCGGCGGGAGTGGAGGGCACCGGCACCATGGCCGCGCCCACCTGCGCGATGAGCTTCGCCCGCAGGTCCGGCCGGGTCGAGGAGACGAAGATGCCGGGCACGGTCCCCAACGCGAGGGGCGAGATCTCGGCGACGATCTCGTGCCGGAGCGCGCCGAAGCGCGGGAAGCCGTTGGGCGCGTCGGCGGTGGCGCGGGGGGCGCGGAACGGGCCGGTGCCGATGACGGGCGGCAGGCCCAGATCCACCGGGAAGCCGTCGAGGCCGACGATGGCCAGGCGGAAGAGCGCCACTTCAGAGACGACGAAGTTGGCGTCGGTGATGCGGAAGCGGTCCTGGCCGAAGTCGACGAAGAAGATGAGCTGGTCTTCGCAGAACGCCTGCTGCGCGAGGTGCGGCGTCAGGACGTCTCCGGTGAAGGGATGCACCGGCGGCAATCCGTCCGGATGCGCCACCTCGATCTGGTTGGGCCCCAGCGTCGCGAGCCGCAGCGGCCCCGGCACCAGCGTCAGCCCCGTGGCCAGCACCGCCGCGCCGCTGCGCAGGTTGTCGGTGTTGAAGCCCGCGGGAATCTGCACGTAGAAGATGCGCCAGAACGGGCTGTAGAAGCGGCTCGAGGGTGGCACGCCGAAGATGGGCAGCGTGCCCGGCGCCACGATGGGCCCCGTCACCGGATCGAACCCGGTCACCAAAATGTAGAGCGGCTGCGACCAGACGCGCGGGAAGCCGTCCCAGATCTCGCTGGTGACGTAGGCCGCGTTGAAGGTGTCGGTGAAGGCCGGCTCGACGACGAGGCCGTCGGCGATGGACTCCTGCAGCTGCGTCCCAGCCGCGTACGGGCTGGAGAGAAAAGGAATGGGCTGGCCGCGCAGGACCACCGTGGCCTTGCCGTCTGGGTCACCCGCGGCGGACGCGCTGACGAGACCGCTCAGCGTGCGCTGCGTGCCTGGCTGTCGATACGGCTGGTTGCAAGAGGCCGCTGCCAGACAGAGCAGCAGGCCGGTTGTTGCGTAGCGCATGGATCCCGTCCTTTGAACTAACGAGCTTCTTCCTCTTCGCCGCCTTCGGCCGGCGGCTCTTCCTCTTCCGGCGGAGGCGGTTCGACGCTGGCGAACTTCGCCTGCTCTGCTTTCAGCTCTTCTCCGAACAGCCGCTGCATCTCGCGTGCGAGCTCGATGGCATTGGCCGACGGCATCTGGGCGAGCGCGCTCTCGAAGGCCGCGGCGCTCTGGAAGCGCTGCTCGCGGTCGGGCTCGAGGGCGACGCGCAGCACGTCGGAGAGCTCGGGCGGCAGCTTCTCCAAGCGCGGCAGCAGCTCGGGCGTGAGGCCCTGCGCGGCCTGGATGAGCAGCTCGTAGGCAGACTCACCTTTGTAGAGCGAGCGTCCCGAGAGCAGGAAATAGAGCACGAGGCCCAGCGAATAGACGTCGGCGCGGGCGTCGGTGGACTCGCCGCGGGCCTGCTCGGGCGACATGTACTGCACGTTGCCCTTCACCACGCCCGTCTGCGTCTGGTGCATGCGGCCTTCGTCGGCCTTGGCGATGCCGAAGTCGAAGAGCTTCACCTCGCCGCGCGCCGACGCGAGGATGTTGTTGGGCGAGACGTCGCGGTGGACGATGCCCAGCGGGTGCCCGTCGTCGGTGGTGCGGGTGTGCGCGTACTCGAGCGCGCGCAACGCCTCGCGCGCGATGTAGACGGCCATGCGCGGCTCGAGCGCTTTCTGGTCGGTCTTGACGACGCTGTTGGTGAGGCGGCGCAGGTCGCGGCCCAACACGTATTCCTGGGCCATGTAGTACTCGTCGCCCAGCTTGCCGAAGTCATAGACGGGGATGATGTTCGAGTGCACGAGGCCCGAGGCGAGCTTGGCTTCGTCGATGAACATCTCCACCAGCGACTCGGTCCGCTGCGCGGCGCCGTGCAAGAGCTTGATGACGAAGGCGCGGCGGAAGTTCTCGGCGCCGAAGGCGACGGCCGTGAACACCTCGGCCATGCCGCCTTCGCCCAGCCGATCGATCAGATAGTAGCGGCCGAACTGCTTGGGCCGGTTGACGGGCTTGATGGCCGCGCCGGAGGCGCCGGAGTTGGTGCCTTTGCCCGCCGAGGTCCTGCCCGGGCCGGAGTTGCTGGTGGTGTTGGGGTTGCTCTGCAGCTTGGGCGAGCTGCGCACTTTCGGCGAGCTGCTGACCCTGGGCGAGCTCTGCACCCTGGGAGAGCTGCGGACCTTGGACGAGGTGGCGATCTTCGGAGAGCTCTTCGCGCCGGGGTTGCTGTGGACGACGGTGCGGCCGTCCTCGTTGATCTCGTCGTTCAGCTCTTCGTACACGGGCTGCGGCGGCGCGGGCTTGAAGCCGACGAAGAGCGCCACCAGCGCGCCCAGGCCCGCGATGCCCCACGCGATCATCGCTTCGGGGCCGGTCTGATCGCCGGCCAGGCCGCGCGCCTTGCTGTAGCTCCAGAGCCACACCTTGGGCGTGATCTGGCTGGCCGCGGCAACCCAGCCTTCGCCTTCGAAGAGCGTCTGGCTCTCTTTGCCGACGGCGGTCTCGAGCGCCTTCTGCTCCTCTGCCGGACCGGCCTCTTGCAGGATCTTCTTGCCGTCGGTGAGCAGGACGCCGCCGCGCGTGCGCGCACCGACCTCCTCGAGAAAGGCTGCGTCGAGCGGACGGGCGAGGAGCACCACGAAGGGAGCTCCGCCGTGTCCGCGCTCGACGATCGAGGCGCCGGCGAGCACCGCCATGCTCTCGCCCAGAATCAGCGAGGAGGCCTTCTGATGAGCGCGCGCGGCCTTGATGAGCGGCGTGAAGTTCAGATCGCCGATCTCGCCGATGGTCACGTCGGGCGCTTCGGTGGCGGCCAGGCCGGAGATGGGGAAGTCCTTGCGGACGGGCTCCCACCACGGCTCGGTGGAGAGTCCGTCGTGCAGCGTAGCGGCATCGACCACGCCCAGCTGCGCGCGCAGCACGGGGTTGGTGGCCGCCGACGAGGCGCGGCCTTCGAGCACGGAGAGCTGGCTCTTCACCGCGTCGTCCGCGCGCGAACGCACGGAATCTGCCGCCTCGGCCAGCTGATCGTGCCGGGCCTGCGTCCGCTGGGCGGAGAGGAAACGAGCTGCGGCTGCGGCGCCGCCGAGGAGAAGGATCGCCACGGCGACCCCGGCGACGCGTCGCAAAGTAGTGGACATTCGAGTGAAGCCTTTTTGAGCCCGAAGAGGCGTACGGTCAAGTAGTTGGACGCTCGGGCAGGGGACGATATAGGCCCTGCTCCCACCTCTGTTGGAGCCAACGGGCGAGCGGAGCCCTTCTGCCTGCTTTCTCTCCGCGCAGTCGTCACTTTGGGTGGCATGAAGAAACTTTGCTTGCTGGCTTTGGCCGTTCTTGCGCTGCCCCGCATCGCCTTCGCCGCGCCCGAAACGGGCGGCCTCACGGGCAAGGCCAAGGCTGCTTTCGCGGACATCACCAAGGCCAAGACCGCGCTCGACGCCGGCAAGCAGAAGACGAGCTCGAGCTATCTGAGCAAGGCGGAGACGCTGCTCAAATCGGTGCTGGGCAAGACCTCCAGCGAAGAGTCGCCCAAGGCGGTCGGCAGCGCGGAGCAACGTGGCAGCGCGGAGCAACGTGGCAGCGCGGAACAAGCTGAGCCGGAGAAGAGCAGCAACCCGTTGGAGGCCGCGCGCAACGCGGTGGCCGGCAAGAGCGGCTTGAGCGGGCTCGAAGGCAAGAGCGGCGGCCTCTCCGGCCTCGAAGACACCTACCAGAAGGTCACGCTCGCGCACTCGCTCTTGAAGA
>DATBAA010000156.1:0-2650 GCA_036271755.1 Myxococcales bacterium
GGCCGGCACCAAGTTCCCCGAGCACACGCACACCTATACGGAGTACTCGGCGCTGGTCGCGGGCAACGCCACGCTGACCATCGCCGATAAATCGTATGAGATGTCGGCCGGCGACTACGCCATCATCCCGGGCAAGACGCCGCACTCGCTGCACTGCCACACCGACGGCGACTGCGTGCAGCTCACGCGCCGCGCCGGCGCGAACGACTACGCGTTCACCGGGAAATAACCGCCATCATCCGCACTGAGTCCAGTGCGTAGGCTGCACCCGCGACGCCGCCGTACACCCGCTGCAAAGCGAGTCCGACGGCGTCGAGCATTTTGCGCAGCTCGGTCAAGGTGTAGAGGCGCAGGCTGTGGCCGATGGAGTCCGTGCGCGAGCCATCGGCGCCTACCATCACGAATGACGTCGTCAGCCGGCCTTTCGAGAGGTCGAACGAGCGCTGCTCCACCACCAGCGAGCCGTCGTCGCGGGGCTCCTGCACCGACTCGACGAAGCCGGCCAGCGCGTGCTCGCGGTTGAGCAGATCGAGCAGCAGCTTGCCGCCCGGGCGCAGCACCCGCGCCACCTCGCGCAGCACGCGCAGGTCTTCGTCGTCCGATTCGAGATAACCAAAAGACGAGAAGAGCGAGATCACCGCGTCGAGAGAGCCCGTGCGCAAGGGCAGCGCGCGCATGTCGGCGCAAGCGGCGGGCAGGCCGCGCAAGCCCGCGCGATTCAAATCGACGCCGATGCAGCGCAGCTCGCGCAGGTGGCGGCCGGTGCCGCAGCAGAGATCGAGCACGCGCGAGCCTTTGGAGAGCTCCAGAGCCTGCGCGACGAACCTGGCCTCGCGCGCCGACCGCTCCTGCTCGAATGAATAGAGGCGCGCATAGTCGCCGCTTTGGAAGAACTCGACGTACCAGGGCGCGCTCAGGGCGCGTACCTCGCGATGCTCCCGGGCTGCTCGACGAGCTCCACCGCGCTGACGGGAAAGCGCTGCGCCCGTGCATGTTCGAACGCCAGCCGGGCGAGATTTTCAGCCGTCGGGCTCACGTCCAGAGCCACGAACGGCTCGCCGGCAGCGTGAAGCGCCTTGGCGGCCGGGTCGTCCTTATGCAGCAGCAGCCGGTGATCGAAGCGGGTATCCAAGAACTCGCGCATCGACGAGGCGATCTGGTCGAAGTCGGCGACCATTCCCTGGCTGTCCAGCGCGGGCGCCGAAAGCTGGATGCGCAGGATGCCGTTGTGCCCATGCAGCCGGCCGCACTTGCCCGGGTGCCCGAGCAGCCGGTGGCCGTAACAAAAGTGCATTTCCTGCGTGACGCTGAACATCGGCCGCATCTAGCACGCTCGCTTCCGCTCTGCTAGGTGAAGCCCGTCGGTCTCGAAAGGAACCTCATGAATCGCCGTGCGCTGCTGCTCGCCTGTGTGCTCTTCGCCTGCAAACACGAGGAGGTCAAAGCGCCTCCGCCCGCGGCTGCGCAGCCCGCTCCCAAGCCTGACGCGCACGCGGCATGGAAGGCAGTGGTGGACGCGCCGGACCGCTCGCAGAGCGATCGCGATCTGGACGCCGGACGCCACCCGGCCGAGCTGCTCGAGTTCTTGGACCTGAAGCCGGGAATGAAGGTTTGCGACATGGGCGCGGGCGGCGGCTACACCACCGAGCTGATCGCGCGGGCGGTCGGGCCTTCGGGCACGGTCTTCATGCAGAACGACCCCAGCTGGCTGGGCTTCTTGCAGAAGCCCATCCAAGACCGGTTGGAGCACGCGGCCATGAAGGACGTGCGGCGCGCCGAGGCGCCCTTTGCCGACCCGATGCTGACGATGGAGAAGGACCTGGACGAGGTGGTGCTGAACACGATTTATCACGACATCGCCAATACGCCGGTCGACCGCGTGCGGATGAATCGCATCATCTTCAACGTGCTGCAGCCGGGCGGCGCCTACGTGGTCATCGACTCTTCCGCCGAGGACGGCAGCGGGCTGCGCGACACCTCGACCCTGCACCGCATCGACGAGGCGGTGGTCAAGGCAGAGGTCTTGAAGGCCGGCTTCAAGCTGGTGGCGGAAGCGAACTTCCTGCGCAATCCGCAGGACGCGCGCGATTGGAACTCGTCGCCCCCCGCGGCCACCAAGGCGGGCAAGCGCGGCCAGAGCGATCGCTTCGCGCTCAGGTTCGTGCGGCCGGAAGGCTCTACGGCGCAAGTGGTGCCGCCCGCGCTGCGGCTGCCTTCGGGCGTGAGCCCCAAGCACGTCACCGCCGAGCTGAGCATCGATCCGTCGCAGACCACGTTGGAAGGCAAGGAGACCATCGACCTGCAGGTGGACGCGCCGGTGCAGCTCTTGTGGCTCAACGCGGACGGGCTGCAGATCCTCGACACCAACCCCGCGTCCACCGTCGTCGACGCGCAGCCGGGCTTCGTCGGGCTGCAGTTCGCGGCTCCGCTGCCGGCCGGCGCGACTCCGCTGCAGATCCATTGGAAAGGAAAGATCTCCAACACCGACACCGACGGCTGCTTCCGCCAGCAGGAGGGCGGCGAGTGGTACGCCATGACTCACTTCGAGCCCATCGGCGAGCGGCGCGCCATGCCGTCGTTCGACGAGCCTTCTTATAAGATTCCCTGGAAGATCTCACTGCGCGTGCGCAAGGCCGACGCGGCGTTCTTC
>DATBAA010000157.1:0-3347 GCA_036271755.1 Myxococcales bacterium
GCGCTGCGACCACTGCAGCTCCACGCGCGCGTTTGCGAGCAGCGTCTTCTCCGCCGCGCCCGCGCTCTTCACGACAAGCTTCGCGGCGGGCGGCGTCGTGAGCAGCGCATGCAGCGCGCCCTTCTCGTCCGACACCGACAGCGCGAGCCCGGTGAACGTCGCGCGCTCCCGCTCCTTGCCCTTCTCGCGCGCGATCGCCTCCGCCGTCACGCCGCCGATCTCGAACGAGCCGATGGAGACCTTCAGGTCCGACAGGCCCGCGAGCGTCTGCGACAGCGGCTCCGGCTTCTTCTCTTTTTTCTCGCTCTTCGGCATCTGCGCGACCAGCCGCGTGACTGACGACGTGCCGTCCTCGTCGGTGAAGACCGTAAGATGCACGCCGCGGATCGCGCCCCGCTCGAGACGGAAGCGCCCGCCCAGCATGGCGCGCCACGGGCTGTAGCTCACCTCGATCTCATCGATGCGGACCAGCGGCGCCAGCGCCTCATCGGGCTTCGGCTGCAACACGCGCAGGTTGCGCATGCGAAAGCTGGTGAGCGACGCGGCCGCTTCATCGTAGTCGAGCGAGATCCCCTGCGCCGCCGCCGCCGCGATGATGCGCGACTTGATGGCGTGCGTCTGCAAGTGTCCTAACGCCGCCGCAACAATACCAATGACCAGCAGCACGACGCCGAAGAGGACGGCGACGGCGATGAGCGCCCGCCGGGCCCAGCGGCGATGTGATGTGGGGGGAGCGCCTTCGTTCGGCATGTCCAGCCGCGCACTCTACATTTTTAGCGGCGCGCAGGGCGGTCACATTTGCCGGAAGTGGTGGAAGAAAGTGCGGCTCACAGGCAGCACTTCGTCGCGGTCTTTCAGGTGGATGTCCCCGGTCTCGTTGAGGCCGCGGGTGACGTGGCTGATCGCGCGAAGGTTGACCACCACCGAGCGGTGCACCTGTACGAATTGCGAGGGATCGAGCTGCGCCAAGAGCTCCTTCAGCGGCGTCCGGATCAGGCCGTCGCCCGGCTTGCCTCCGTGCCCGCGCCAGGCGACGAGCGTGTACTTCTCTTCGGAGCGTAGGAAATTGATCTCGTCCACCGGGATCAGCCGCAGCGTCTGCCCGATCGACACGCGGATCCAGCGCAGCGAGGAGCGCGGCTCAGCTTTGCGAAAGCGCGCCGCGAGCTGTTCCAGCAGGGCTTCGATATCAGGCAGAGGTTGCGCGGCGCGCAGCCTCGCCTTCAGGCGCGCGACGGTGTCGGCCAGGCGCAAGAGCTCAACCGGCTTCACCAGGTAGTCGAGCGCCCCCTGGTGAAAGGCTTGAACGGCGTACTGATCGTAGGCGGTGACGAACACGAGGTGCGCGCGAGCCCCGATGGCGCGTGCCGCTTCGACGCCCGACAGTCCCGGCATGTGGACGTCGAGGAAACAGATGTCTGGCCGCCGCGCCTCGAAAGACTCGACCGCCTCGCGGCCGCTGCGCGCCTGGACCACGACCTCCAGCTCTGGCCAGGCCTGCGACAGGAGCCGCGCCAACGCCTCGCGCAGCAGGGGTTCGTCGTCCGCGATCAGCGCCGTCGGACGCCGGCCCGTCACCTCGCGCTCCGCAAGGCGGGAAAGACCAGCTCGGCGCGCACGCCGTGCGGTTCGATCGCCAGCAGTTGCAGCTGCGCATCGCCGCCAAAAGCCGCCCGCAAGCGCTCTTCCAGGTTCGAGAGTCCGGTGCCCAGCCCGCCGCCGGCATGCTCGAGGCCCACGCCCGAATCGACGACCTCGGCGCGGCAGCGTCCTTCCCGCACGTTCACCCGAACGTCGATCCGGCCCCCTTCCTCGCTCGGGTCGATTCCGTGGCGTACGGCATTCTCGACCAGGGTGAGCAGGGTCATCGGCGGGCACGACAACGCCAGCGCTTCGGCATCGACCTGGAGCATGAACTGCATCCGGTCGGGCATGCGCATCTGCATCACCTCCAGATATGCGCGCACCAGCTCGAGCTCCTGCCCCATCGTGGGGGCGGTCTCGTGGAGGCGGGGCACCGCGGCGCGCAGATAGGTGATCAGGCTGCCCAGCACGACCGGGGCGCGCGGCGAGCCCGTCTCCACCAGCTCGCGCACGTTCGCCAGGGTGTTGAAGAGGAAATGCGGCTCGACCTGCGCCTGCACCAACCGGAGACGTGCATCCAGCGCCTGGCGCTCGAATTCGCTGCGCTCGAGCTCGAAGGCCAGCGCCTGGCTTCGCGCCACCCCGTTGATCTGGCGCAGGAGCGCCGCCATCGCGAGCCACGGCGCCACGAGCAAGCCCAGGAAGATCAGGTACCCGAAGCCTTCCAGCCGGTGGCGGTACCAGAACGGCGGCGCGCCGGCGTCTGCCGAGAGCAGGGAGATCGCGAACACGCCCAGTGGAATGGCCAGCGCCACGCCCACCACCTGAAGCCCCCAGCGCGCGACCCAGCCCGGCAGGCGCGCCGGCCATCGCTCGAAGAGCCCGAACACCAGCATGGCCAGGAGCCCGAGCATCACTGCGCGCGTCACCGCCAGCAGCGCACCCGGCTTCGCGAGCGGACTGAGCAGCAACCCGAGCAGAACCGAGGTGCCCAACGTGAAGTAGAGCCGCCTCCGGCTCAGGATCCGGGCGAGACCTTGCCGGTGCATTGGAGAGGCCGCGGAAAGCATCGCCCGGAACGATACCATTTGAAGCAGCAGCCGGAAGTGCCGGTGCACAGGGCAGCGGCCCATCGGCGCCTGCCGTGGCTCATCCCCCGGAATCGGTCGTCCGTCGCAACCGGCTTGTTGGAGCCCGGCCTCGCCGACATCCTGCTCGGACGGTCTCGACCCGGAGGGTTGATATGCACGACATGAAGGAGCGTCTGTCGGTCTTGTGGATCTTCGCGTTACTCAACTACCTGTATGCGGACGTCATGGCCTTGTGGGCCCTTCTTGGCGTGTCACCAGCGGACACTCCGCACCTTGGGCAATGGGTCCTCGCGGCTTCGGCGGTATTGATGGAAATACCCATCGCGATGATCCTCGCTTCGCGATTGCTTCCACCCAGGGCGAACCGGCTGGCGAATATCATCGCCGGCAGCATCGTGACCCTGGTCAACGGTTTCCTGACCTTCATTCCGCCCCTGCTCGGGTGGGGCCGGCCGCCGGCTTTGCCGGAGTACCTGTTCTTCGCGACGATCGAAACCGTCTGCACCGTCGCCATCGTCTGGCAGGCGTGGACCTGGCCAGGGGCGAATGCCGGGTTCGCTCCAAAATCAATCGCCGGCCAGCCGGGGTAAGTGGATCATTTGTCAGCCTTGAGGCCGCGCCCCGCCGAAGTCGGCGCTGCAGCCCGCCGGGGTGCAGACGTAGCGGGCGCGC